>JAUXMQ010000196.1 GCA_030623125.1 Acidimicrobiia bacterium | reverse complement strand
CGGGTGGTGGACGCCGCCCCACGGCCGCCGAGGCCATGGTGCTGTAGGATAGTGCCCTGGACGAGCAGCCGGTGTCACCCCCCCCGGCCGACGCTCCGTCGGCCGCGCCCCCCGCCGAGCAGGGGACCCCTAAGGGCGAAGAGGAGTAGCGGGTCATGTTGATGCCCAAGAGAACCAAGTATCGCACGATGCACCGGGGGCGCATGTCCGGCGTCGCCAAAGGCGGAACCCAGGTCAACTTCGGTGAGTATGGACTTCAGGCCCTGGAGCCCGCGTGGATCACCTCCCGTCAGATCGAGGCAAGCCGTGTTGCCATCACCCGTGCGGTCAAACGTGGTGGGAAGGTCTGGATCACGATCTTCCCCGACAAGCCGGTGACTCAGAAGCCCGCCGAGACCCGTATGGGCTCGGGGAAGGGAAACCCGGAGTTCTGGGTGGCAGTCGTGAAGCCGGGCCGCGTCATGTTCGAGCTGGCCGGTGTGTCCGAGGAGATGGCCCGTGAGGCCATGCGCAAGGCGAGTCACAAACTCCCGATCAGGACCAGATTCGTGAGCAGGGAGGACACATGACCACCGCAGAAATCCGTGAACTCACAACCGAAGAGCTGGTAGATGCCCTCACCGTGGCGAAGGAGGAGAAGTTCAACCTTCGTTTCCAGGTGGCCACGAACCAGCTCGACAACACCGCCCGGATTCGGGTGGTGAAGACCGAAATTGCCCGCATCCTCACCGTGATGCGAGAGCGTGAGCTAATGGCGGCCGATGATGTCGCTGCTGAGGAGATTGCCTGATGGCTGAGAACGAAACGCGCAATCGTCGAAAGGTGCGGGTTGGCGTAGTTGTCTCGGATAGCCGTGACAAGACGATCACCGTCGAAGTGCCCAATCTGACCGCGCACCCGAGATACGACAAGGTCGTCCGTCACAGTACGAAGTTCCACGTTCACGACGAAACTAACGACGCCAACGTGGGGGACACGGTCCAGATCGTGGAGACACGTCCCATCTCCAAGCAGAAGCGATGGCGTCTCACCGAGATCGTGGAGCGCGCCCGATGATTCAACAGGAGTCCCGTATCAAGGTGGCGGACAACACCGGTGCCCGCGAGGTGCTTTGCATCCGTGTGCTCGGCGGCTCGTCCCGTCGCTACGCAGGAGTCGGAGACGTGATCGTGGGCGCCGTCAAAGACGCCAACCCTGGCGGGTCCGTCAAGAAGGGCGAAGTTGTCAGGGCCGTTGTCGTGCGCACCAGGAAGGCGTCGCGACGCACCGACGGCACCTCCATCCGCTTCGACGACAACGCCTGCGTGATCATCGATGCCAACAGACAGCCCATCGGAACTCGCATCTTCGGCCCCGTGGCTCGAGAGCTGCGTGACCACCGCTTCATGCGGATCATCTCCCTCGCCCCCGAGGTTCTGTAGTGAGACTCAGGACAGGCGACAAGGTGATGGTCATTTCCGGCAAGGACGCCGGCAAGGAGTCGAAGGTCAGCAAGGTCTTTCGAGACAGAGGAAAGATCCAGGTCGAAGGGGTCAACACCGCCAAACGTCATACCAAGCCGTCGGGCGCGACGATGCAGGGCGGAATCATCGACAAGGACATGCCGATCGATGCCTCCAATGTGATGATCATCTGCGACGAGTGTGGTCCCACCCGGATCGGCCATCAGTTCGACGAGGACGGTTCGAAGCACCGTGTTTGCGTGAAGTGTGGAGGTGAGTTGTGAGCGACACCCCTCGCCTCAAGGTCAAATACGAAGAAGAGATCGCTGCCCAACTGAAGGACGAACTCGGTCTCGACAACGTGATGCAGATACCGACGCTCCACAAGATCGTCCTCAATATGGGTCTTGGCGAGGCCGTGGGCGACAAGAAGGCGATCGGTGAGGCCATCGACGAGTTGAGCCTCATCACCGGTCAGAAGCCCCGTGTGAACAAGGCCCGCAAGTCCATCGCCAACTTCAAACTTCGTGAGGGCATGCCGATCGGCGTTTCGGTGACCTTGCGCGGCGTGAACATGTGGGAATTCTTCGATCGGCTCTTGTCCATCGCCATCCCCAGAGTGCGTGACTTCCGGGGGCTCAACCCCAGGGCATTCGACGGGCATGGCAACTACAGCGTTGGTGCTTCGGAACAGCTGATCTTCCCCGAGATCGATTTTGACAATGTGACGACAACCCGTGGTCTGAATATCACGATCGTCACCACGGCGGAGAACGATGAGCAGGGCAAGGCCCTGCTCGATGCCTTCGGTTTTCCGTTCCGCAAGGTCCAGGCAGAAGTTTGAGGAGGATGTGAATGGCTAAGAAATCGATGATCGCCAAGGCCAAGAGAAAGCCGAAGTTCAAGGTCAGGGGTTACAACCGCTGCAATCGCTGTGGTCGTGCCCGAGCCTATATACGCGATTTCGGCATGTGCCGAATCTGTGTGCGCGAGTTGGCCTCCCGTGGTGAGCTTCCCGGTGTGAGAAAGGCGTCCTGGTGACAGTTGTTACTGATCCAATTGCAGACATGCTCACCCGAATCCGCAACGCCGTTGCCGTGGGTCACGAGCGTGTCTCGATGCCGTCGTCCAACGTGAAGGTCCGTATCGCCCAGATCCTCGTTGATGAGGGTTTCATCGATCGCTACGAAGTGTCAGAGGATGGCCATCGCCGCCAGCTGGAGCTGGTGCTTCGTTACGGCGAACGCCGTCGACCGGTCATCGAGGGGATCAAGCGCATATCGAGACCGGGTCACCGTGTTTACCGAGGCTCCCGTGAGTTGCCCCGCGTTCAGGGTGGCATTGGAGTGGCCGTCGTCTCGACAAGTCAGGGCCTCCTCCCCGACCGGGAGGCGCGGCGTCGTCATCTGGGCGGCGAGATCCTTTGTGAGGTTTGGTGACATGAGTCGTATCGGAAAGATGCCGGTGACGGTGCCGTCAGGAGTCGATGTCGAAATCGACGGCAGCAACGTGACTGTCACGGGCTCCAAGGGGGAGTTGACACGCGTCTTCCACGAGCGGGTGTCCTTCGAGATGGGTGATGGCGAGATGACAGTGACCCGACCCGACGACACCAGACAGTCAAAGGCCCTCCACGGTTTGAGCCGCGCATTGCTCAACAACATGGTTGTCGGTGTAACCGATGGCTTCACCAAGGAGTTGGAGATCCAGGGCGTCGGCTATCGAGCGACTCTCAAGGGCAGCGATGTCGAACTCCAGGTGGGGTTCAGCCACTCGGTCCTGGTTCAGGCCCCGGAGGGTGTGACCTTCGAAGTGCCGGAGCCAACCAGAATCAACATCTCGGGCATCGACAAGGAAAAGGTCGGCCAGGCGGCCGCCAACATTCGCAAGGTCCGTCCACCCGAGCCCTACAAGGGCAAAGGGATCCGGTACGTCGGCGAATACGTTCGCCGTAAGGCTGGAAAGGCAGGCAAGGTATGAGGG
>JAUXMQ010000161.1 GCA_030623125.1 Acidimicrobiia bacterium | reverse complement strand
TAAGGCCGACGTCTCCAAGGGCAAAGCCGCCGAGATCATCGACATCATCTTCTCGACCAAGGATGGAGAAGGGATAATCGCCGTTGAACTCGACGCAGGCGGCAAGGTGAACATCACCGGCTTCGGCAACTTCAGCACAAAGCATCGCGCCGCTCGCATGGGTCGTAACCCCGCAACGGGCCAAGCGATTCATATCGCGGCAAAGGAGTACGCACACTTCAGCGCCGCCAAGGGCCTGAAGGACCGCGTAGCGCGCTAAAAGCCCTGTATACCGGGATTTGCGACGGGCTGTCATGGCCCGTCGCTTTTTCTTGCCCGTATCCGGGTGCGACTGTGATTACGTTGGAGAGCACCAAATGACCCTCGACCGACAGATCTGGTCCCCACCGGTCCCCATCGCCCACCGCGGGAGTCGGCTCCTGTGGCCGGAGAACACAATGGAGTCTTTCTCCGGTGCCTTCGAGATGGGATACCGCCACATCGAGACGGATCTGCACATCACCAGCGACGGCGTAATCGTCTGCGTCCACGACCACACGGTGGATCGCACGACTGAAGGGTCGGGAGAGGTCTCCGATTACACCTTTGATGAGATCCGAACTCTCGATGCCGGCTACCGACACGGGGGTCGCGACGGTTTTACCTTCCGGGGCAAGGGAATTGCGATTCCCAGCTTCGAACAGGTCGTCACCCAGTTTCCTGAAGTTTCGCTGGTCGTCGATCTCAAGATCGGCGGTCTCGCCCGCCCTTTTAGTGACCTCGTAGACAGGCTGGAAATCCACGACAGGCTTATCGTTGGGGGGTTCTCAGACGATCGACTCAACGAGTTTCGGGAGGTTTCCGGCGGTCGTGTCCCAACTTCGACGGGTCCCGCCCTTTCTCGAATGTGGGTGCTTGCCTCCCGAGTCGGTCGTGCTGGTGGTGGTGACGCCAGCGCTTTGCAGTTGCCGACACAAATTCGAGGAGTACGAGTCGTCGATGAGAGGCTGTTGAGATCGGCGCATCAGGCCGGACTTCAGGTGCATGTCTGGACCGTCAACGAGGTCCAAGAGATGAAGAGACTGCTCGACCTGGGCGTTGACGGTCTGGTAACCGACCGCCCCGACATCCTGAAGAGCTTGCTCGTGGAGCGGGGGGAGTGGATCGACCGATGAAATTGGCGTATCTGGCTCTGGTGGTCGCCGTCGAGCTCGGCGGAGCGTTCGGAAGCGCATCGGCCACGGTCGAGGCCCTCGAAGACACGGTGATGTTGGTGGACATCGAGGTCGAGGTCAGGGTGTCGGCTCAGGCGGTCGTCGCTCATCTGGGGTTTGAGGATGATCCGACGTTGACCCTGCCATTGCTCGACCGGGGAGACGGCGTGTTTGGCATCCGCACCGAGCTCGAGACCAAGAACTACATCGTGGTGTTCGACGCCGTGGGTGCCGAGGATGGCCTGTCCCGACCGGTTTCGTTGGTCGAACTCGGCGCTGATCTCTCGCCTGATGTCCCCGGGGTACCGCCGACGACCGAGGGAGATGACGGCCTGAGTTCCGGAGCGCGACAGCTCGGGTGGCTTGCCCTTGCCCTTGGTGCGGCCTCCTTGTCAGCCCTGGCATTCTGGGTGCTCGGTGGACGCGACAAGTCCGCTGATACCGACGGCTCCGCAGAAGAGGAGTGAGATGATCCGACCCGCCAGGGTGTCGGACGCCGCTGAACTCTCTTCTCTACACATCGCCACCTGGCAGCACACCTATCGGGGCATATTCCCGGACGTCTTTCTCGCCGGGTTGGATATTGAGATGCGAACCTCGTGGTTCACTCACCAAATCGAGTCCGGCTCGATCATCCTGGTGGCGGAGGACGAAGGAGATCTCACCGGGTTTGCCTTCTTGGGAGAATCGGTCGATGACGGATGGGGGGAAGTCTTTGCCATCTACGTGCGCCCTGGGGAGTGGGGCAAAGGTCATGGTTTTGAGTTGCTGGGCGAAGCCGAACGCAAGCTCAGCGCTGCCGGCTTCGACAAAGCTCTGCTCTGGGTCCTGGAATCCAACGCCAGGGCTCGGTCCTTCTATGAGAGACAGGAGTGGACCCTGGGTAAGCCGTTGCGGATCGAAGAGATCGGCGGAGTCCAAATCACCGAGGTTCGTTACGAGAGAATCCTTCGAGGACTTCGGCGACCTTCTCCAGGTCGGCCG
Source organism: Acidimicrobiia bacterium (assembly GCA_030623125.1). Taxonomy (GTDB): domain Bacteria; phylum Actinomycetota; class Acidimicrobiia; order Spongiisociales; family ZC4RG35; genus SZUA-217. The sequence continues at coordinate 1,871 of JAUXMQ010000161.1, read as the reverse complement.
GCTCGGTCACCTTGATATTGAGAGGGTCTCCGGGCACGGAAGCAATTGTGAGATCGCCGAACTCGTGGACGACCTCGGCGGTGTCGTACCCCTCGAAAGCCGTCTTGGCAGCGCCAACATAGGCGGCCAGCAACGCCGGGCCCCTGAAGACCTGAGGTGTCTGCACGATGACCGCGTTCTCGACGGGTCGGTGAAGTCTGCGATCAATGAGAAGGGTGTTGGGCTTCAGAACGGGCACTGCGGCTCCAAACGCCTCGGCTTTGTCGAAGAGCCGCTCTATCAATTTACCACTGATGAGAGGCCGCGCCCCATCGTGGATCCCGATGAGGTGGTGCTCCCCACCCAGAGCTGCCAGGCCTGCCATCTCGGAGTCGGTACGGGTCGCACCTCCCGAGACGATCGACACATCCAGCTCGAGCGATTCCAGTTGGTCGAGCTGATCGGCCCTGCAGACGAGGACGCACTTGTCAACGTGGTCCCTCACCGCGGCGATGGTGTGGGCGATGAGAGGCCGGCCGGCGACATCGGTCATCAACTTGTCGGAGCCGAACCGGGAGCTCGACCCGCCTCCGACTACGACCATTGCTCTTGTCGCCATCCTGGCGAGGGTACCTTTGCTCCATGCTCACGGTTCCCCGGCTCCAGGAGTTGGCAGGCGACGACCGGGACTGGATCGTCGTCCGACCCACAGGTGAGCCCGTCGAGATGAAGATTCCCCCCGACATCGGCCCGGCGACCCTGCTGGTTTCTCCGGTGACCGATGCCCTCAAAACAGTGTCAGAGGACGGTTTCGTGGACGGGTCGCTCGATCGCGAGGCTGTCTGGGGAGTCGAGGCCTTCGCCCTCAATCGGGTGGTGGTCAGAAGGCTCGAGGGTGACGAGATGTCTGCCCTCGACCTCTACCAGGCAGTCATCGGGCTGCGTCTGGGCTGGATGATCGCGCAGATGTCGGCGACCCGTGAGGCTTGAGTCGTAATCTCCTTGGATGGATAGCAGCGAACTTTTCACTCTTCGAGAGGCGATGGCCGACATCGATCGCGAGATCGTTTCCCTGTCGGGTCGTCGCAATGATCTGGTGGCCAGACTCGGCGCGTTGAAGAGGGCCGAAGGAGTACCGATTCGTGACTACGCCCACGAGAAGGAGGTTGTGGAGCGTGCCCGTCGGATAGCGGCCGACGCCGGTCTCTCGGAGGATCTCGCCGAGCGCATGATGCTCGAGCTGATCAGGTCGTCGTTGGTCATACAGGAGCAGGGTCGGGTGGAGGCTGATTCGGCCGGGACCGGCCGTAGTGCCCTGGTGATCGGCGGATTGGGGCGAATGGGTGGATGGTTTGTCCGCTTTCTCGAATCACAGGGCTTCCATGTCGAGATTGCCGACCCGAGCGTCGATGAGACAGGTTTGAGGGACTGGCGCGACGCCTCAGCCGGCTTTGATCTCTACGTTATTGCCGCACCGCTGACCGCAACGCAGAGCATCCTCGACGAAATGGCACAAGCTCCTCCATCGGGCCTGGTGTTCGACATCGGGTCGCTGAAAACGCCTCTCCGGTCGGGTCTGTTTCGTCTGGCTCGGACCGGCGTCCGGGTCACGTCGGTTCATCCGATGTTTGGCCCCGAGACCGATCTTCTCTCCGGTCGTCATGTGGTTCTGGTGGATGTGGGTGTCCCCGAAGCCACGGCAGAAGCCGGCGAGCTTTTCGCCTCGACGATGGCTTCGATGGTCGAGATGGATCTCGACTCCCATGACCGACTCATCGCCTACATCCTGGGCTTGTCGCACGCCCTGAATATCGTCTTTCTCGCTGCCCTTGCCGAGAGCGGCGAGAAAGCTGGACGGCTGGCCGACCTCTCCAGCACCACTTTCGACAAAC
>JAUXMQ010000070.1 GCA_030623125.1 Acidimicrobiia bacterium | reverse complement strand
CCCTGGATGGACAGTCCCCGCATAGATCGATCCCAGAGGAGAGGACTTGACCATGGCATCGCCGGACACGATGCCGGCGCTGATCGAGTCGAACTCGAGTAGGGCGATGGCCGGATCAGACAATGCGGAGCGCTCCAACGACGCTGATCCTTCGGACCCGGGAGAAGTGACGGGGTCGGGTCAGCCCTTCCCCGGTCGGACTGGCAATCGAGAAGGACGTGAATCCCTCGCCACCCTCTCCCAGACCGCTGAAGTTGGGGCCGTTGGCCACGAAAATGCTGCAATTCATGGCTCGTGCCATCCGGGTGATGGTGTCGACATTGGTGCTGTGAATCGACGCCGTGTGACGAAAGCCATGCTCTGACCGCACTGCCAGATCGATGGCGTCATCGACGTTTTGCACCCTGACAACGGGCATCACCGGCATCATCTGCTCGGTCCAAACCAGATTGTGCTCACTCCGTACCTCGGCCACCACCAGCCGAACATCACCGTCGACCGTGATACCGATCTCGGAGAGAATCGCGGCCGCGCTCTTCCCGATGAGTGCTTGGTTGATCATTCCCGGTTTGTTGGGTGGTCCCATCTCCTTGAAGATGACCCGTTCCAGCCGTTTCAGTTCGTGCTCCTTGAGCCGGTAGGCCCCGTTGGCAACCATCGACTGAACCAGTCGACCGGCAACAGAGTCCACCACGATGGTCGTCTTCTCATCGGTGCAGATGACGTTGTTGTCGAACGAGGCACCACGAACGATGTCACGTCCCGCGGCGTCCACGTCAGCCGTTTGATCCACGACCGCGGGCGGATTGCCCGGACCGGCGGCGATTACTTTCTTGGTGGTCTTCAGCGCTTCCTCGACCACGCCCGGTCCTCCTGTGACGAGGAGAACCCGGATGTCAGGGTGATGCATGACCTCGCGCGCCGACTCGAGAGTCGGTTGTGGGGTTGCGGTGATCAAATCGGCCGGTCCCCCGGCCGCGACGATCGCTCGATTCAGCAGTTTCACGTTTTCGACCGAGACAAGACTTGCGTTCGGGTGGACGTTGAAGACAACGCTGTTGCCCGCCGACACCATCGCGATCGAGTTGTTGATGATGGTCGAGGTGGGATTGGTGGTGGGGGTGATCGAGCCGATCACACCGTATGGCGCGTACTCAGTCACGACCATCCCGGCATCGCCGGTGACGACGTGCGGCTCCAGGTCCTCCGGGCCCGGGGTTTTGGTTGTCACCAGTCTGTTCTTCACGACTTTGTCTTCGGCCCGACCGATCCCGGTCTCCTCCGCCGCCATGTAGGCAAGACGCTCCCCCTCCTTGAGCATGGCTGCGCGCATGGCCTCGACAATGGTCTTCCTTGCTTCGAGTCCCATATCGCGATAACCCTCGAAGGCCCGTCGGGCAGATCGCACAGCCTCGTCGATGGTGGGGTGGATTCCGTCGCCGAGTTCCACCTCCGAAATCGCAAGCTGATCCGTGGCGCGTAGCGTCGGACCGGACCGGTCGGCGAATTCGGCCGCGGCAACCCGGCCTTTCACACGATCGATTATCGAGCGGACTTCGCTGTCGCTGAGGTTCGACCTATCCAGCGGCTTCCTCCTCACCCTTGTGGTACCTGACTTCGCCACCGATGTCCCAGGAGTCCACGATCGCCATGATCACGGCGTCGCATGGACGATCCTTGGTCATCTCCGTCTGACGCGCCGAACTGCCCGAGGCGTACAAGACCACTTCACCCAACCCGGCGCCGACAGCGTCGGCGGCCACCACATATGCCCCTGTGTCCTGGTTCGCCTCGTTGATCTGTCTCACAACAAGGAATTTCATCCCCGACAAAAGGGCTTCCTTACGGCTGGCTACAAGGGTTCCAGCGACCCTGCCTAGATGCATGGGTCTCTCCTCTTTCTCGAGTTGGTCAGCCGAGATCGTCCTGCGCCTGATCCTGACGGCCCAGAGGCAACACGAGATCCACGTTGACATGCGGACGGGCAATGACATGAGTAGCAGTCACTTCGCCGACCTTCTCGGCGCCGCGAACACCCGCGTCGACCGCGGCCTTCACCGCCGCAACATCACCACGGACAACGGCAGTTATGTAGCCCCCGCCTGTCTTCTCCATGCTCACCAACTCGACCTTGGCCGCCTTGACCATGGCATCGGCCGCCTCCACCATCGCCGGGTAGCTGCGCGCTTCGATCATTCCCAGAGCTTCAGCCATGAAGCTCCTCCTTTCCTTCGTTCTCAGTCGGAACTTTGATTATTCAGATTCTCTTCCCGTCAGACCTTCCAATGCGGCCACGGCCGCCTGCCATCCCACATCGATGTCCTGCTCCTCGCCACCGAGGTAGATGCGACCCATCGACCCGAAGCTTCGCACCTCGAGCACGTTTATCTCGGCAGCCTTCTCCGCTTCGTTGGCAGCCAATGACGCGTAGGCCGCCGGTTCACACTCGAGGACATAGAGAGTCTGACCCGGGATGATCATCTCTCCGTGTCTCGTCCTGTTGATGAGCTGGGCGTGATGATCATCGATCCGCCGGATGATTTGCGAGCTGAGAATGCGGGGCTTCATGCGGTCATCCTCTGAGTGCTCGATTCCTTCGAGTATGGCTTCACCTGCGGCTCGCACCTCGGCCTGATCCGGCGAGTGGACCTCGAGCACGCCGAAATACCGCTCGATGATCTGAAGACCCGGTTTGACGTTTGTGGACTTGAGGGCAACATCGGTCAGACGATTGATTTCGATTCCGGGTGCGACCTCGACCCAGAGCGAGGCATCCCCTGCCAGGGGAAGAAATCCTTGGGCAACGGTTCCCAGAAACGCCGCATATTGCGGCTGCAAGCTGTCCAGAAACGCGTAGGACCTGAGCTCAATACCTTTCGCCACTATCTCCTCCATCTGATCCGCCAACAATTTGCACTCCCGCGGAGGCACCGATCCTGGTGGCGCCGGCCGCGATCATGTCTTCGGCGTCATCGGCAGTTCTAACACCACCGGACGCCTTTATACCCATGTCGGGTCCCACGGTCTCGCGCATCAGGGCTACGTCGTAGACCGTTGCTCCGCCGGGCCCGAACCCGGTTGAGGTTTTCACGAAGTCCGCCTTTGCTCTCTTCGCCAGCGCCGAAGCAATCACTTTTTCCTCATCTGTGAGGAGCGCTGTCTCCAGGATCACCTTGCAAATCGCCCCCGTCTCACGAGACGCGTCCACAACCTTGGCGATGTCGTTGTATACCAGTTCGTGGTCGCCCGACTTGAGGGCTCCGATGTTTATGACCATATCGATCTCACGGGCGCCGTCGCGGAGAGCCTTTCTTGCCTCGGTGGCCTTGATGTCGGTGGTGGTGGCGCCCAGCGGAAAACCGATGACCGTGCACACCGGCACCCCGGTTCCTCGCAAGTTCTTGGCGGCCCGTTTCACCCATGTGGGATTGATGCAGACCGAGGCGAACCCGTACTGCTCGGCCTCGGAACAGAGCACGTCGATGTCTTCAGCCGTTGCGTCAGCCGCGAGGAGGGTGTGATCGATGTATTGCGCCACATCTAGCGGGACATCCGCCGCTTCACCGTGAAAGGCGACCCGGTCGGCGCCATTGGCGACGACCTCCCGAACCTTGTCTCCCGTCTCGGCCATATCGAATCGAGTGGAGAGCGCCGAGAGAACCTCTCGGGTGATGGCCTCGACCAGAGCCTCACGATTCATGACACGACTTCTTCATTCAGGTCTGGAGTATTGCTGATCCAGCGCGTCGATCATGGCAACCCGACGGGCATGACGACCCCCTGCCCACTCAGTGGACAACCACTCCTCCACGATCTGCCACGCCAACCCGTCCCCGATGAGACCCGCCCCAAGCGTTAGGACGTTGGCGTGATTGTGCTCACGACTGTTGCGAGCCGAGGAAACGTCGTAACAAAGCGCTGCCCGAACACCGGGCACTTTGTTGGCAACCATCGAAGACCCGATGCCGGCGCCATCGATCATGATCCCCCACCGGCATTCGCCATCAGCAACCTTCTGGGCCACGGCGAGGGCATACTCCGGATAATCAACCGCCTCCTGGGAGTCGGTTCCACAGTCGACGACCTCCCAGCCGGCTTCCTTCAGTCTGAACGAAATTCGTTCTTTGAGCGGGTAGCCGCCATGGTCGGCACCAACGGCGATGATGCCGAGGGGATCGAAGACCGGGGCTGGGGAGTCTGTATGGTCGTCAGAATTCTCAGGCAAGAACGGTGTCTCCTGATCAACGACACCATCGACAATTCGCTCGACAAGGGAACGCACCTCCTCCTCTGACGGCATTGCTTGGGCTCTCGAAGATGTCATCAGATGCTGAAGGGGCCTCCTCGGCCGCCATCCTAGGGAGCTACCCGTATGATCCGGGCCATGGCTGACAGCGACACCGCCTTTCTCTGGGAAACTGAGGCACTTCGCTCATCAAAGGCGACAAAGGGCCGGCATGAGCAGCGGTCCGACCGGGTCGATCGCGACGACGTCGACTGGATCACGTTGCGAGAAGCTACCGATCTCACCGGAATTCCTGTCTCCACACTTCGCAAGTGGGCTCGACGCGACTCCGTAGCCACCTATCTGGAGGAGACGCCCGTCGGTCAGCTGCGGATGGTGTCGCTCAAAGGCATCCAGCTGCGTGCGGAGAGTCTCGGCCGCAAACTGGAGATGCCCATGCCACCGCCGACCATCGACACTCGAGAGCCGGAGCGGGAGCCAGAGCACCCCGAACCGGAAGCCGTCGAGGAAGAGACAGCGGAGCCGGAAATCCCCGAGGGGACGATGCTCGTCCCTCTCGACGCGTGGAACAAGATGCTGATACAACTGGGAAATCTCCACGAGGCGGGTCAGCAGCTCGCAGAGGCGCGGGAGAGGGCGGCCAAGGCCGAAACCGAGACAGTTTTCCTCAGAGAGAGAGTATCTGAGATGCGAAGCGAGCTCGCCGAGGCCAAGACCTCTGCGATGCGGCCTCCGATTGTGGTCGAGCCGGTTTATGAGCCGGAGGTTGATGAACCCTTCGAGGACATCTCGTCTGAGGACGAAGACGAGGAATCGATCTCAGTGGATATCCCTGTGAGAGATCTGGGAGACATCGAGCCTCGAGATGAGCCTCATGTGCCGCCAGATCAAGAGGAACTGCTCACTCTGCCCGCCTACTCGCTGGCGATGATGAAACACGTCTACACCACATGGCGGGGTCGCCCCCGGCGGTAGACGGTGTCAAGAAGGGGATGCCCCTTGCGGACTACGCGTCGGGGGCACCGATCAGGCGATAGCTCACATCCTGGGCGATGCTCATCTCCATCCCGAAGGTGACCATCTCGCCCGTCTCGTCGTCAGGCATATTGATGTCCATGACGATGTTCGTGCTCATGGAGAACTCGGCCTGACGGGCGTATCCCACCTCGGCGTCGAACCACGTCGTCATGTTGGAAACCGTCTCGTCTATGACAAACAAGAAGCGGAGCTCCTCTGCGATGGCATCGATCTCGGCCTTCTCTTCGTCTGTGGCGTTGCCAGGGATGAACGCCTGAAAGAACCCGACGAGAAACTCCGCCAGATCAAACTCGATCATCGATGTCGTCGAGGTGGTCTCGATCACGAGGACTTCATAACCGTCAATCGTCTCGGTGGCGGTCACCTCGTTGTCGATCTGGGTCACGATGGGCTCTCCACCCATGAACATCGGGGTTTCGATGGTCTCGGACCAGATATCACCAATCGTCACAGGGCGGTCGGCGAAGGGAGGCCCGACGAATCGTCCGGGATCCATTCCGGGCGCGCCAAGGTCGCCGAAACCGCCGAGGTCGCTGCCCAAGGCGTCACCAAACATGTCGTCGTCAGGGATGACGTTGCCCTGTTCGTCGACCACAATCGTCACGTCGATGGCCTCTAGCTCGGCAAAATCGGGAAGTTCTGTTTGATCAATAGGCTCACCGTCGATGGTCCCCGTTATCCGAAGATCGGTGAAGTCACCTTTGATCGTGATCTCATATGTGTCCGGATCCGGACCCTCGGCAACAGAGTGGGTGAAGATTGTCGTGCCGACCAGGTTGATCGAGGCGTTCTCTGGAATCTCCTCGTCGCCCATGGCCGACGCGTCGCCCGTGGCGCTCATCTCGATCTGCTGGTCGATTCCGACCTCGTACTCGAACGTAGCCCCTGCCTCGAGGGTGTAGCTGAGTTGGAATGCGTCGGACGTGGTGGCTTCAGTCGGAGCCTCCGTCGTCGTCGCTTCGGGTGCAGTTGTTGTCGTCGCTTCGGGTGCAGTCGGGTTGTCGGCTGCGCCACCACCGCAAGCGGCAACGACAAGGGCCAGAACCATCAGGAGTGCGATAGGGCGAATGCTCATATGAACAGGGTATCGGCATTCCGGTGCTGTTAATTGAGCTCGCGCGGTTAAGTTGCCCACCCCATGAATCCCTGG
>JAUXMQ010000005.1 GCA_030623125.1 Acidimicrobiia bacterium | reverse complement strand
TGAAACGTTCGCTCTTCCTGGAGAAGGTTCTCAAGAGCCTGCGACATGAACTACTCCTCTTCGAGAAAATGGTCGCCCGAACCTACCAGCGACCGGGCACGCCACCACATGAGAACACCTGCGAGAGCCGCTGTGTAGAGGAGAAGGTCCCCTGTGTACGAGTAGATAGTGCGGGATGATGCGATGAAGTGTTCCCCTTCAAAGATCTCCTGGGTCCCGAGACCGGTGGTGAGAGGCGACCCGATGATTGTCGACCTACCCGTGACGGCGGCGTGTATCACTGGCACTCCCAACTCCCGTGATCGCATCTGGCTCATACCAATCAGTTGATCCGATGTAGCGGCATCCGGTCCGTAAGAAGCCTCATTTGTTGCCACAACAATCACATCTGCGCCTGCCCGACGATGTTGAAGGGCGTACCTCGAGAATGCCGCCTCGAAACTGATCACCGATCCGAGCATGAAATCACCGGTGTCGAAGACCACCGGCCCATCTCCAGGAATCATGTCTCTCGGCACACGATCCAACGCTGGTATCCAATCAAAAAGGGGGCGAAACGGGATGTACTCGCCGAATGGAACCGGGTGCTGCTTTCGGTATTCGCCAATGATCTGTCCCTCGGGACTGAACACGACGTTGGCGTTGACCCACTCAGTCTCGCTTACCGGCCGATCGCTCCCAACGAGAATCCACGAATCGAGACGTTGGGCCTGCGCACCGATTGCCTCGCCCACCCCTGGGCTGAGTACGGGATCGGCATTGGTTGATCCCGTCGAGCCTTCAGACCAGACCGTCAGCCACCGCCACGAATTTGGCTCGACCGTCTCGGTCAGCTCGAGGTGCTGTTGGTATGTGCTCAATCGCTCATTGGGAGGACAGTGCTCATAGGGACAGGGCGTCGAGCCTTGGACAATTGTCGCAATCGGCCCCGGGAAGCTCCGAGTGACATCTGCACTGATCAACACCGTGAGGAGGGCCACCAGACCCACCGATCCGACAGCCCACCACAACGATGGGACCCATCGCTTCGTGAGTACGACAGCTCCCAACCCGGACACCAGAACAACCAAAACGGTCAACCCGCTCCCACCGATCAACGGAGCAGGATCGGCGAGTACAGCCACGTCGGACAAGGCATACCCGGCCGCCCCCCATTCGAAACCGCCGGTGGGGAAGTAGTACCGGATCAATTCCATGAACGCCCACCCGCCAACCGCCAGCGTTAGCCAAACACCGGATGAACGATCGTTGTACTTGACCAGCCACCACCCGTAAGCGACAAAAAAGACCGCCTCAACCGGAACCAGGATCAGGGCAATCAGTTCGAGCTGGGCCAGCCAAGACAGCAACCATCCAAAAAAGACAAAGCCGTAGACCGCGCCAACAACCATTCCCTGCTTGCGTGTCTCAACCAGACGAAGCGCAGTGAGGAATATCGTGACTCCAAGAAGGATGAGCCATCCCGGCCCATAAGGCGGAAACGCCAACACCGAAAGCACAGCACCCGCCGCAGCAAGAAGAACCGCTTTCACCACCGGCAGGGTAGGGAGAAAGGCTTTCCTAAGGCATGGCGCGTCGCATATGATCTTTTGGCCACGTAGAAAGCAGATCCGTAGAGTCCTGCCCATGTGGGAAGGTGATGTATGGGTTGCTGTCAGGGCCGCCCGCTCCGGTGCCGACATCGTCCAGACTGGCTTCTTCGAGGAACTCGACACCGAGCTCAAGGGAGCGGTGGATCCCGTTACCCAGGTCGATCGCGACGCTGAGGCCGCCATCCGGTCGGTAATCACCTCGCACTTCCCAGAAGACTCCTTCTTGGGAGAGGAGGAGGGGGGCGATGACTGGCGATCGAAACGAGTCTGGATCGTCGACCCGCTCGACGGCACAGTCAACTACGTCCATCGAATCCCTCACGTCGCTGTGTCGATTGCCTTATGGGACAGCGGCAGGCCGCTTGTCGGCGTAATCATCGACGTCGCCCGGAACGACGAGTACGTGGCGGTTGAAGGTGAAGGAGCCTCGATGAACGGCACACCGATTCACGTGTCCGAAACCGCTCAACTCTCCAACTCGGTGGTCGTCACCGGGTTCCCCTACGACCGACAGGAGCACGCCCGCGCCTATCTGAAAGTGGTCGAAGAGGTGATGCTCGTCAGTCGAGGCACCAGACGACTCGGCGCCGCTGCGCTGGACCTCGCCTGGGTGGCAAGTGGCCGTTTCGACGCCTACTGGGAACACGGAGGGAGATACGGGGTCCAGCCGTGGGATCTCGCCGCCGGAGCTTTGTTGGTAGCCGAGGCAGGGGGGCAGTTCACCGATCACGCCGGCAAGACCGATCTTCTCGAGGGTCCTGTCTTCGTCGCCAGCAACGGGAAGGTTCACGAGGAGCTTCGGAGCATCGTCGCGCACAACATGCCCGGCCACCTTCTCTGATGTATCACGACCACCACTTCCACCCCTTCGGATACGCCTCGCTGGTGAGCGGCCTCGAGCTGATGAGCGCGGGCAATCTCGTTGAGGTGCTGGCCAGGATTCAGAAACAGGCGGAGCAGGTCGAGGGACCTGTCATCGGTCAGCGGCTCAACGATGAGACGGTTACCGAGCTACGACTTCCAACTGCATCGGACATCGACGATGTAGTCGCCGATCGCCCCGTCCTCGTCTACCGCTACTGCGGCCATATCGCCGTCGCCAACAGCGCAGCCCTGGCACTCGCCGGCATCGACATGGACACTGCCGATCCCCGCGGCGGCTCGTTTGACCGTGACAGGTCGGGAAGACCCAACGGGATACTCAGAGAAACCGCGGTAGGCGTCGTCTCCGGAGCGCTTGCACCAGAGGTACCGGGCCCGTCGGATTCGGAGATCCTCGACGCCCTCACCGGTCTGACTGAGATGGGCATCGGGTCGGTCACGGGGATTGTTTCAACGGGCGAACCGGTGTGGTGTGGAGTGAGCGATGAGGTCGAGACACTGACCCGGCTGGCACCTGACCTCCCGATCGACATAGAAGTCCTGGTCATAGCCGAGACGGTTGAGGGTCTGACGAAAGCCAAGAAACAGATTGCCCAGGCCGAAGGACGAATTCGCTTCCTCGGGTGGAAAGATTTCTCCGACGGGAGCCTCGGGGGACACACCGCCGCGATGTACGCGCCCTACGCCGACCGACCCGACACCCGCGGGACCGACCGACTCGACTTCGCCCACGCCGTTGCAATGGGCATGACTTCTCTCGACCTCGGAGGCGTGGTCGCCATCCATGCAATCGGTGATCGAGCCAACGATGCGGTCCTCGATGTCTTCGACGACTTGATCAACAAGGGTGCCGACCCGTCACGGCTGCGTGTCGAGCACGCCTCCATTCTCACCAACCCGACGATCGACCGCATGACAAACCTCGGCGTCACCGCGTCGGTCCAGCCGGCGTTCCTCGCCTCGGAGAAGACCTGGCTGGTGAAGAGGCTCGGAGACGATCGGATGAGTCGGGCCTACCCGTTCCGGTCCCTCGACGAGGCAGGTGTCACGCTTCTCGGTGGAAGCGACGCTCCGGTTGAGTTGCCCGACCCGACAACGGGGATCAACGCCGCCATCGACAGACACGGCATCAACGCATCGCAGGCCCTCTCGAGAGAAGCCGCAGAGGCGCTGTTCAGCCCGCCCGATAGGTGAGATGAACGTCGCTCTTGGGTCGCTATCCTTGCCGCCTCCCATGTCGTATTACCAAACGCTTACCCCTGCCAACATTGAAGCTGGGACCGATCGGGCCATCGCCGACGCCCTGGCAGTTCTCGACGAACTCGCAGCCCCCAAGAACCAGCGAACATTCGATAACACGATGAAGCCGCTGGACCGCATCGCCGACATCCTCGCTCACGCCACGATGAAGTACTCCTTTCCCGGGTACGTCCACTCTGACAAGGACATCAGGACGGCGGGCAAGACCTCAGAGGAGGTGCAGACGAAGTTCGGCGTCGACATGGTCTTCCGAGATGATCTGAACACCTCCATCAAGGAATATGCCGAAACCGAGGAGGCCAGGAGTCTCCAAGGCGAGAAGGCGCGTTTTCTCGAGTTCTCACTCCGCGACTTGCGTCGGGCCGGCCACGATCTCGATCCCGGCACCAGGGCGGCAGTCAAAGAGAAGACCGAAAGACTCGTCGAGTTGAGTGTTCGTTATCAACAGAACATCGATGAATGGGACGACTGGATCCTCTGCACCAAAGAAGACCTCGACGGTCTACCCGACAGCTTCATCGACGCTCTCGACACAGATGAGGATACAGGCAAGTACAAGGTCACCATTGCCTACCCGCACCTCATCCCCTTCAGCGAGAACGCGACCCGTCGTGACCTTCGTGAGGAGCTGCGTTTCAAGTTCAATACCGTTGCTGTTGAGGACAACAAGAAGATCCTCGACGAAGCCGTCCGACTACGACAGGAGATCGCCGAGGCGTTCGGACATCCCACGTGGGCTCACCATCGTCTCGAGGAACGGATGGCCAAGGACCCCGCTCGCGTAAAGGCGTTCTACGCAGATCTCGTGGATCCGCTGACGGAGAAGGGGAAACAGGAGGTCGCCGCCATCTCGGAGCTACTTGAAGCCGACACCGGCGAGACTCGGGTTCAGCCCTGGGACTGGAGTTACTACGACACACAGCAGCGCAAGACCGACTACGGAGTCGACAATTTCGAGGTGGCCAAGTATTTCCCACTGCCACAAGTCTTGGACGGAATGTTCGAGCTCACATCGGAGATGTTCGGAATCACGTTTCATGAGATCGAAGACCCCGATGTCTGGCATGAGGACGTCCAGATGTTCGCCATCAACGATGCCGCCACCGGAGAGGAGCTATCCCAGTTCTACCTGGATCTTTTCCCCAGAGAGGGCAAGTACGGTCACGCAGCCGAATTCCCGATGATCCCGAGCCGTGTACTCGAAGACGGGTCCTATCAGAACCCGCTGTGCGCAATGGTCGCCAATTTCACCAAGCCGACCAAGGACACACCATCTCTGCTACAGCATGGCGAGGTCGAGACGTTCTTTCACGAATTCGGGCACGTGCTCCATCAGAACCTGGGACGGACCGAGCTGGCGAGATTCTCGGGCACCAACACCGAACGGGACTTCGTCGAAGCGCCCAGCCAGATCATGCAACATTGGATCTGGCGCTCCGACGTTCTCAAGAGGTTCGCCAGGCACTACGAAACAGGAGTACCTATCCCCGACGAGCTCGTAGATCAGCTTGTCGCGGCAAGACAACTCAACAAGGGTCTGCACCAATTGAGGCAGATGCAGTACGGATGGTGGGACCAGGAAATCCATGGAGGGCCCGACCGAGACCTTGATGCAATCCAGAAAGAAGGCGCCAGGATTTCGCTCTTGGCTCCACATGAGGGAACATATCCCCTCGCCTCGTTCGGACACCTCATGGGTGGTTATGACGCCAGCTATTACGGCTACATGTGGTCGGAGGTTTTTGGAGACGACATGTTCTCCAAGTTCGAACAAGTTGGCGTCACAAACCCCGAGGTCGGCATGGCTTACAGAGAGGCTGTACTCGCGAAGGGTGGAACGGTCGATGGCGACCAACTGCTCAGAGACTTCCTCGGCAGGGAGCCGAACAGTGAGGCTTTCCTGCTCAAGTTGGGGATCTCGGGAACCCAATAGGAGGATCTGAGCGTCCAAATACCGAAAACCGAAGGGCTGAATTTAGCTCCGGTTAACGGGTCGGACTGGCACAATTTGAGTGCACGGTCAAGGATTAGGGATAATCCAATCAGGAATCACCTGAAGCAAACAGACGTTTGATCAATAGCGGCCCATACCAGGAGGGCCAGATATGACTGACACAGTAAGAGGAGCAGCCATCAAGGGGGTCTCGCGACCCTCGAAGCGATTCTCACAGGATCGCGTGTGCTCCAAGCCAGGTTGCGAAACCAGGCTTTCCCAATACAACAAGGCCGAGTACTGCCACGCCCATGCCCCGATCCGGTTCCCACGGGTCCGAGGGAAGATCTTGGACGAGCAGGAGGCCTGACAACTTCTGGTTGGGCGCAGGTCCTCTCCCCCTCCCAGCTCCCAGCCAGAACACTCGGAGAGCCCCGGCCACCGGCCGGGGCTTTCTCAGGTCGCTTGATCAGGGTGTGCACTATCGCCACCTTCTAGTCGACTGGAAGGTATTTGGTGTATGATCGAAGCATGAAGATCGGAGAGCTGGCGAACGAGACCGGATTGTCGACCAAGACGATCCGGTATTACGAGGACATCGGAATCCTCCCCGAGCCGGGACGTCAGGCGAACGGCTATCGCAGCTACAACCCTTCCATCATCGACCGGGTGGGGTTCATCAAAGACGCGCAGGCATCCGGGCTCTCACTCGTCGAGATCCAGATCATCCTCGAGCTTCGTGACGAAGGTGAGTCCACATGCGAGCACACAGTGCGTCTCCTGGAGTCGCACCTCGAAGCCGTGGAACACCAGATCATTGACCTTCACCGCACCAAGGCTCAACTCCAGAAGATGATCATCAAAGCGAAGGCCCTGGATCCAGCCGATTGTCAGAACCCCAATAGATGTCAAACAATCTCAGCTACCCACCTGTAAACGAAAGGACACCAACACAATGACTCAAATACAACTTCAGGTTCCGGAAGTCCACTGCGGACACTGCAAGAGCAGCCTGGAAGGGGCGGTCGGATCCTTGGGAGGAGTCTCGACCGTCGAAGTATCGGTTCCCGATGCGACCATCGACGTTTCGTATGACGAACACGCCGTCGAGCTCGACTCGATCAAGGCGACCATCGAAGAACAGGGATACGCAGTCTTTGGTTGATCAAAAGCTGTCGAAAAGCGTCGACACCGACACCATCCTCTTCAACATCGACGGGATGACGTGTGCCACCTGCGCGGTCAGGATCGAGCGGGTTCTCGGCCGCCAGGCAGGCGTTGAAACGGCATCAGTGAACCTAGCCGGGGCCACGGCCCTTGTTCGCATCGACCCGAGCACCGATCCGGCGGCTCTCGCAGCCGCCGTCGAGAAGATCGGCTACCAGCTCGAAGAACGACACGAGGAAGACGACCCCCGAGACATGGTCGATCACTACCACGACGACGAGAGCATCCAGTGGAAGCGTTTCTGGACAGCAGCGGCCCTCACCCTGCCCGTAATGGCATTGGCCATTTTCGGACCGAATGCCTTTTGGAATCATGCCCTGCAATGGATCTTGATCACCCCTGTCGTGGCGTGGGGAGGCTGGCAGTTCCATTCGGTCGCGGTCCGGCAGGCGCGCAGCTTCACCGCGAGC
The DNA here is from genome assembly GCA_030623125.1 of Acidimicrobiia bacterium. Lineage (GTDB taxonomy): Bacteria > Actinomycetota > Acidimicrobiia > Spongiisociales > ZC4RG35 > SZUA-217. Next base: position 5,382 of record JAUXMQ010000005.1, on the reverse strand, counting down.
ATGGACACGCTGATCTCACTGGGATCGCTCGCCGCCTACTTCTATTCGATCTGGGCGCTATTCGCCGGAGAACCGGTGTTCTTCGAGACCGCCGGAATGATCATCAGCCTGATCACTCTCGGCCGCGCTTTCGAGGCTCGCGCCAAAGGTCGCGCTTCCGAAGCGGTACACCGTCTCCTCGAACTCGGCGCCAAGGAGGCCCGGGTCCTCGTTGATGGTCAGGAGAGGATGGTTCCGATCGAGAACGTCCTTCCCGGCGATGTCATGATCGTCCTACCCGGTGAGAAGATACCCACCGACGGCTCAATCGAGACGGGGGCATCATCGCTCGACGAGTCCATGCTCACCGGCGAGTCGCTACCAGTTGACAAGAGACAGGGCGACGATGTGTTCGGGGGCACCGTCAACCAGGAGGGCCGTCTGACCGTAGAGGCAACGGCAGTTGGCTCCGATACCGCCCTGGCCGCGATCGTCCGAATGGTCGAGGAGGCCCAGGGATCGAAGGCGCCGACACAGCGTCTCGCAGATCGGGTTTCAAGCGTCTTCGTGCCCACCGTCATCCTGCTCGCTGTGGCAACAACCCTGGTATGGCTGGCGTTGAGCAACGAGATCGGCCCAGCGTTTCAGGCCGGCGTAGCAGTACTGATCATCGCCTGCCCCTGTGCGCTGGGATTGGCAACCCCCACAGCGATCATGGTGGGTAGCGGACGTGGGGCTGAGCTCGGAATTCTCTTCAAACGCGCCGAAGTGTTCGAACAGGCCGGACATGTCGACATGGTTCTCTTCGACAAGACGGGCACGCTCACCACCGGGATAATGACTCTCACCGACGTGGAAACCGACGAGCCCGAGGATGAGTTCATCCGGCTGGTCGCTTCGGTCGAGGCAGCCTCCGGGCATCCGATTGGCAAGGCAGTCGCCCTCGGTGCCGACGAGAGGGAGATAGAGCTCGTGACTCCGGATTCGATAGAGAGCTTCGCCGGACTTGGCGTCGTCGGACAAGTCGACGGCCACGAGATCGTCGTTGGCAAGGCCAAGCTCGGTGCCGACCAGGGTCTGATCATCTCCGAACGCTGGGCAGATCGGCTGGCATCTCTCGAAGACGACGGTAAGACAGCCTTCCTTGCCGGTTGGGACGGCGAGGCTCGAGGAGTAATCGCCGTCGCCGACACCATTCGCCCAGAGTCGAAAGTGGCGGTCGCAACTCTGGGTGAAGCCGGCATTACCACCGGCATGATCACCGGGGACAACGCCAGAACCGCGGAACACATCGCCTCACAGATAGGAGTCAGTGACGTTCGGGCGGAGGTGCTCCCTGGAGACAAGGCGGAGACAGTCCGCACCTACCAGGTACTCGGGCGATCGGTGGCCTTCGTCGGAGACGGCGTCAACGACGCCCCTGCGTTGACCCAGGCAGATCTTGGAATGGCCGTGGGCTCCGGAACCGATGTGGCTTTGGAAGCGGGTGATGTGGTACTCCTGAACGGAGACCCCCGACTCGTCCCGACTGCCATCGACCTCGCCAGCGCCACATTCCGGACTATCAAGCAAAACCTGTTCTGGGCCTTCGGCTACAACACGGCCGCCATCCCCCTCGCTGCCCTGGGTTTTCTCAATCCAATGATCGCCGCCGGGGCAATGGCCTTTTCCTCGGTATCGGTTGTCCTGAACGCCCTTCGTCTCAGACGTTTCAAGACCTTCTGGGCATAGCCTTCATACAACGTCCACCGGTGTAGGTTGAATACATGGCCTCGTTGCAATGGCTCGACCGACCGGTGCTCCGTGACCCTGTGGCCCTGATGGCCTTTGAGGGCTGGGGCGACGCCGGCGAATCCGCCAGCCAGGCTGTCGCCTCTTTCATCGAGCACTCCGATGCAGAACTCATCGCCGTGATCGACCCCGATGACCATTTCGACTTCCAGGTTCGACGGCCAATGGTCGAACTCGACTCTGAGGGCATCAGGAGCATCACGTGGCCGCGCAATGAGATCCATGTCGTTCGTGGAACCGAGCGTGACGTAGTGGTCGTCCTCGGTGAGGAACCCCACTATCGGTGGAAGGTCTTCACGGGCGACCTCGTCGAGGCGCTGACCTCCCTCGGAGTAAGCCGGACGATAACTATCGGAGCTTTCATCGGTCAGGTTGCGCACACGCTCCCGGTGCCCCTGGTCGGATCCTCAACCCGGCCCGACACGCTGACTCTTCATGGTCTGCTTCCGTCGGGATACGAAGGCCCAACGGGAATTCTCGGTGTCCTCAATCACGCCCTCGGCAACGCTGGTATCGACGTGATATCGGTCTGGGCCGCCGTACCTCACTATCTGTCAAACCAGGAATACCCTCCGGCCACTGAGGCCCTGGCCGCCAAGGCAGCCGAATTGCTTGGCGTCACCCTGGACATGGGTGACCTGGCTCTGGAGACCCGACACTTTCTGTCCACCGTCGACGAGGCCCTCGAGGGCAACGACGAGCTTCAGAAGTACGTGGAGCGTCTCGAGGAGGAAGCCGACGTCGACGCTGAGAACAGTGAGGAGTTGATGGAGGAGATCGAGGACTTTCTCCGCGATCAGTCTTGATGGCCAAGCTCAGGTTCCCGGCACCGCATGAGATGTCGGCAGCCTCGAGAACACATCCTTGAGGTTCATCTTCTACATCCACCTGCTGAGCGCCACCGTTTGGGTGGGCGGCCTGGTCGTCCTGGGCGGCCTTGTTCCGGCGGTACGCAAGACCACCGACGACCGTTCGGTGATCCAAGCAATCGCCAAGCGGTTCGGTGTGATGTCATGGACGGCTCTCGGTCTGCTGGTACTGACCGGGACATTGATGGTGTTCGACCGGGTGTGGACCGGGACCCTGATAGCCAAGATCGGGCTGGTGATGCTTTCTGCCCTGCTCGCCGTCTGGCACACAATGGCGGCCAGGGAGCAGTCACCTGCGGTTCGAGGGGCGATCCAGGGAGTCATCCTGATTCTGGCCCTGGTGATCCTCTGGTTGGCGACCACCCTCTAGTGGTCTGTCACCAGCGCAAGGTCTGAGACGCAAAGAAGAACCGGGCCACAGCGGACCCGGTCCTTCACGCTTATCGATTGGATGTCACTTCTTGCGTTTGTGACGATTCGCCTTCAAACGCTTGCGATACTTGTGCTTCGACATCTTCTTTCGACGCTTTTTCACCAACGAACCCATGCAAGAACCTCACAAAAAGGGGGGAGACAGCCATCATCGTCGCGCTATTCAGGGGTTAGGTCAAACCAAGCCCGTGGTGTCCATGGACTCGTTGATGACTCCGACCCCCTCTTTCCGGAAAGCATCCGCTACACGATCAGCCGTGTCGAACGTGGTGATCGCCACGACCGAAGGTCCCGCTCCCGACCGGGCCACGTGAAGGGCGCCTGCACGTCGTGCCACATCCATGAGGTGACCGACTTCGGGACTCAGGTGAGCCCTCGGAGCCTCGTGAATCTCATCACCGTGGGCGGCTGAGAGCATGCCGGGATCCCCGGTGATGAGTCCGACCGTGAGCGCGGAGACTCTGGCCAGACTTCGTATCACGACATCCCTCGGTATCTCGTCAGCGAGGATGGATCGGGCCTTGTATGTGGGCAGGCGTGTCGGTGGCACGGCAACGACCGGTCTCAACGACGGATGGACGGGGAGTCTCATCGGGAGCCCCTCGGCCGGGATGAGGACCAAACCGCCATAGACCGCTGCACCCACCTGGTCGTCATGTCCTTCCAACTCCTTCGCCAAGCGAAACACGCGGTCTGGAGAGGCGTCCTCGCCGACAGCGCGAAGAGCTGCCGCTGTGCCAGCCACATAGGCCGCCGCCGAGGAGCCCAGTCCCTTGCCTATGGGAATCTCTGTGTCGACCTCTATCGAAAGAGGGCTCTCACCAACGACCTGGCGTGCGGCAGCAAGCACGCCGTCGCCGTCCATCGGCCCGGGTCGAAACTCCCCCACATGCTGGACCGACCACTCGTCCGCCTCACGGGCTCGCACTGTGCAACGGGGACTGAGGGCGAGTCCGATGCAATCAAACGCCGGGCCCAGGTTCGCTGTGGTCGCGGGTGCAGAGGCGACAGCCATTTCACTCACACAATCAGCCTATTCGGCGTTACCGTGCCAACCGTGGGAGACCTGCTCGACTTCGAGAACCTTCTGCCGGAGCTGATCCTCGGTCTCGGTCTTGCCCTGCTCATCGGAAATGGGCTGGCCTGGTGGAAGCACCGTCAAGGCAAGGCCCCCAAAGGGGTTGAACACGCCCAATATCGGCCAGGGAGAGTTGTGTTCCTGTCGGCAGTCGGACTCCTTCTGAGTGTCTGGGGCGCGGTGACTCTCTTCACCTGACACTGAGCCAGGCTCACCGCTGCTACGTCAAACCCACAAACGGCCGAACGAAGTCGAGCGTTTCATGGAATGGCTAGACGACAGCGCTGAGGGCGAGCAACGCGTCGTTGAGCTTCTGACGCTTCTCGGCCAGATTCGCCGAGGAAAGCCGCTCCCGTTCGCCGGCCTCGGCCAAAGCCGTCTGATCGGCTGACTCGGTCTGTCTTGTGTTGAGTCGGGCTTCCGCACGCGCGTCGACCGCTGTCCGTGTCTCCCCGAGAGCTGAGATCGTGGCATGTATCGTCTGAGCGGTGTTCTGGTCGGGTGCAGCCGCCTCGGCCCGGTAAAGCTCATCCTTGGCCTGATTCATTCGGTCATCAAGCTGAGACCATGTCGCCAACATCGCCGTTCCGGCTGAGTCTTCCGCTCCGGTGCGATGGTCGTAGAGGGCGTTTCCACGCCATATCGCCAACTCGTCGGTAAGCCCGTCGAGCAGCCAACGAGCCTCGCTGTAGCCATCACGGGCATAATCCTTCAAAGTCCTCTCTGTGGAGACAGGAAGTGGAACGGCGGTCTTCTTCCGCGACCGGCCCATGATCATGCCTATCAGCAGGAAGGCCAGGAGGAACAGTCCGATCAGCAACGGCCAGTTGGTCTCACTTTCGTCATCAGCGGGAGCTTCGGTCGCCGGGGGAGCCTCGGTCGCCGGCGGTGCCTCCGTGGTCGCAGGGGCATCCGTCGTCTCAGGCGCTTCGGTTCCTGCCGGGGAATCTGTCGACTCAACCGGGAGGGTGATGTCGCCGCAGGCGGCCAAGGACAAAGCCAGTAAAACAGTGACCAGTAACCAGGTAGGACGATTGGTCTTCATGGGTATCTCGTTTCGTGAAGAGGTGGAAGCAACCGAGAACCTAGCCGACCCAGGACGGATTACCACCATCGACGGCCTTACGGTCGAGCAGCTGGCCGAGAGTGAAGCGTGGGCGAGTCTGGCCTCTCAGCGGGTGTAGTTCAATGGTAGAACACGAGCTTCCCAAGCTCGGGACGCGGGTCCGATTC
>JAUXMQ010000148.1 GCA_030623125.1 Acidimicrobiia bacterium | reverse complement strand
CATCTCGTCCGGAACCTCGAAATGCTCGCCCGCAAGCTGGTCAATCGCTTGCTGCTGGATGTCGAAGACAAAATCGACGAACTCCTGACGAGTCGCCGCCGAACGATCAGGATCGGTATCGAGAAGATGAACGATCTGCTCGATAGTGAGGTCGGGGTCGATCTCGGCGGCGGTGACCCCCATATCCGAGCGGAGTCGGTGCACTTCCGACCATCCCCAGTCGTAGGTCTCATGCGGATCGAGTGTCATCCCCAAAAAACGATCTGCACCCCGTAGATACCGCTCCTCGCCAACGGCATCCTCCGGGTTCGCCGCAGGGAGATAGGAATGACGCAGCCATTCGGCGAAGTCGCCGCAGCTCGCTCTGGCAGCGTCTATGGCTTCGGTCACCCGCACGGAATCGATGCCCACCGAGTCGGCCTCGCCAGGAAATCTGAGGAATCGTGATTCTTCTGAGGCCGATGCCTCAACCTGCTCCAATAGGGACTCGGCCTGACGAACCGCGACCGTGTCACCGGCTTCAACGCCGACAGCCAGTGACGTCCGATAACCCGCCAGCATCCCCCCGAACCCATTGAGACGGGCGCAGATCGAGTCCCAGTCCTCCCCCGATGCTCTGGGCATCACGTCGAAGGAGTCACGCATATTCTGGAACGGTCCGGAAATATGGTTGATGTCACGAGCCCATTTACGGCTGTCGTAGTCCGAGATGTGCGAGTCGAGCCAGCCGACGATCACCTTCGAGGCCATGGCTTGGACAAGGTCGGAGTGGTCGAGATGCTCACTCAGCTGCTGTTTGGTCGACCTATACAGATCGGCCCGCATCTCCTCGCCATCCGGCGAAAAGTCGGTGCAGAGATGATCACGTCCGGCGACGCCATGTGACGTCGCATCGACAGGGGAAAGATCGGCCCATTGGTCGGTGAAGCGGTCGGAGATCTCGAATGGCGTGCTCATATCCTCCTTGAACAAGACCGCGGCAGGGTATACGTATCGGCGACCTGACCTGTGCGGATAACCTCCCTCATGTGACCGATCTCATCGCCGTGCGACCGGACGAGCAGTTCGACATCGACGCAGTCGTCTCGTGGATGGAGACGGCGGCCGAGCTACCACGGGGTACACCTGAGGTGAGCCAATTTGGCGGAGGCAAGGCAAACCTGACCTATCTCCTTGTCTTCCCCGACGGCGCCGAACTGGTACTTCGACGGCCACCACTGGGGCCGGTGGCGGCCAAGTCCCATGATATGGGTCGCGAGTACCGCGTCCTTTCCAGGCTGTGGCGCGTGTTCGACAAGGCACCACGAGCCGTGGCCTTTTGTGATGATGGGGCCGTGATCGGAAGCCCTTTCTTTCTGATGGAGCGTCTGTCGGGTGTGGTGGTTCGCGACGATATACCCGCCCGATTTGGCGGAGGTGGAAACGAGGCGGCCAACCGGGCACTGTCTGAGGTTGTGGTCGACACTCTCGCCGAGTTCCATTCTGCCAACCCCCAGGAGTGTGATTTGGGGGATCTCGGTCACCCCGAAGGCTTTCTCAGCCGTCAGGTCAAGGGGTGGACAGAGAGGTGGGAACGGGCCAAACACGAGGACAACGAACAGGCAGTCGAGCTTGCCGCCTGGTTGATCGCCGAGGTTCCCGAGTCGACCGAGGTCACCTTGCTACACAACGACTGGCGACTCGACAACATGGCAGTGGCCACAGACGACCCGGGAAGATGCACCGCCGTCTACGACTGGGACATGGCGACCCGGGGGGACCCTCTCGCCGACCTCGGCACCCTCATGGGCTCCTGGTTCGATCCGGGCGAGGCGCCCGATGCTCTCGGCATGATGCCGACGACCGCACCCGGCTGGCTCGATCGAAAGTCGGCTGTGCTCCGATACGGCGATTTGTCCGGTAGGGATCTCTCGTCTATCGAGTGGTATCTGGTCTTCGGAGCTTGGAAGCTCGGAGTGGTTCTTCAGCAGATCTACATCCGCTGGCTTCGGGGACAGACTCAGGACACACGGTTCGAATCCCTCGACGAAGGGGCACGCCACCTGTTTCGACTGGCCGCCGAACGAAGGACATAGGGGAACAAGGCATTACCATCGGCCGTTCGTGAACGCCGTCGAAGCTCAGAACATCGTCAAACACTTCGGCGACACACACGCCTTAGACGGTGTGAGCATCCAGTTCGAAGAGGGGATCGTCTACGGCCTGCTCGGACCCAACGGCGCAGGTAAAACCACGCTCATCCGAGTACTGACGACCCTCCTCACCCCTGACTCAGGATCTGCGTCGGTGGCCGGGGTTGATCTCATCACCGACCCGGTCGGGGTACGTCGAAAGGTCGGGCTTGCCGGTCAGTTCGCCGCGGTGGATGAGCACCAGACGGGACGGGAGAACGTCGAAATGGTGGGTCGTCTCTACAATCTGAGCGGGGAAGAGGCCAGATCCCGCGCCGATGAGGTCCTAGATCGCATAAACCTTGCCGAGGTCGCTGACATTCAGGTCAAGACTTATTCAGGAGGGATGCGTCGCAAACTCGACCTCGCCGCATCGATGGTGGGCAGACCGGAGGTCCTTTTTCTCGATGAACCGACGACCGGGATCGATCCTGCCAGCAGGATTGCTCTCTGGGATCTCATCGAGGAGATGGTGGACGGGGGCACCACGTTGCTCCTCACCACCCAATACCTGGAGGAGGCGGATCGTCTCGCTGATCGCATAGGTGTAATCGACCACGGGAAGCTCATCGCCGAGGGGACGTCGGACGAGCTCAAAGCCACACTTGGTGGTGACGTAGTGGAGATCCATGTCCACAACGATGACCGGGCCCTCGCGGTCGAGTGCCTCACTCGAGTTGCCGGGGAGGAGCCAAAGGCGGAGGGAGGCTCCCTTTCCATCCCCGCTCCGAACGGATCGAAGACCCTGACAGCAGTGGTCCGTGAATTGGACTCGGCGGCAATAGAGCCGAGGGACATCGCCTTGAGAAAGCCAACACTCAACGACGTGTTTCTCACACTCACCGGCCACAAGGCAGAAGACGAGAGTCAGCCGGTTACGGCTAGATCCCGTCGTAGGGGATGAGTGTGACGACGAGCATCAGACCAAGAAGCCGGGTTCCGCTGCGGAGCGCGGTGATACACACCGCGGTCATCACGCGGCGAAACGTGCTTCGCTTCATCCGTATCCCACAGCTGCTCCTGTTCTCCACCGTGCAGCCGGTGATGTTCCTGCTGCTCTTCAACTATGTGTTTGGCGGAGCCATAACCACCGGGACACCCGCCGGACCAGATCAGTACATCAACTGGCTGATCCCCGGCATCCTGGTTCAGTCGGCAGCCTTCGGGGCGACCGCCACCGCCATGGGGCTCACCGAGGACCTCGGGGCCGGAGTCATCGACCGTTTCCGCTCGCTACCCATGGCCAGGTCTGCCGTGCTGACCGGCAGAACCTTGGCCGATCTGGTCCGCAACTCGTTCGTCTTCAGTCTGATGCTCGTCGTTGGATATCTCATGGGATGGAGATTCGAACAGGGGTTCTTCAAGATGGCTCTCGGTTTCGGAGTGGCGCTGCTGTTTGGCTATTCGTTCTCATGGGTGATGGCAGCAATTGGCCTTGCGGTGAAGACACCAGAGGCCGCCCAGTCGGCCGGCTTTCTTCCCATATTCCCACTGGTATTCGCTTCCTCGATCTTTGTCCCGACATCGTCGATGCCCGACTGGCTCCAGACGTTCGCCGAGGTTCAGCCGGTCACCATCGTGGCCAACACGGTGCGCTCTCTGATGATCCCCGAAGAAGCCCTCGGGTTGCTCGGTCTCGACCAGGGGACACTGATCCTCCAGTCCTTTGCCTGGATCGTGGCAATCATTGCCGTCTTTGCCCCGTTGTCCGTGCGTCAGTACAAGAAGGCAGTGGGCTAGTCGTCGAACGGAGGCGGGGGCGGCCCCTATGTAGGTCGGGGTTCTTCGAGGGCGACGAGTTTGGGGTGTAGGTCTGGTTTGGGTGGCGGGTATCCGATGAGGTCACCCGGGCCGTCGACACGTTCATAGCGGCCTCTGACATCACCGCAGCGTCAGTTCTGAGTCGGGAAAGCTCCAGAAGCGCTTCTGAGTACTATCTGGAAGGACATGGAGAGTCTCGTATGACAGACGATGCGTCGACGCAAGTTGTCTTCACCACGATTATGGAGCACTTCGTGGCGACCGGGAGAGCTCCTCATTACACCGAGCTTGCGGACGCCAT
>JAUXMQ010000075.1 GCA_030623125.1 Acidimicrobiia bacterium | reverse complement strand
CTTGGTATCAGGTCGTGGCGTTCACGAACTCTCTCAGATGACCGCCCAGAGCCTCGAGCGACGGCTGATGGACATACATCATGTGGCCGGCCTCGTAATACTCCATGCGAACCTTCTTCCTGACCTCGGGATCGAGACCCATATGCGAGAAGGTGTACTCGGTGGCGAAGTGTGGCGTCGCCAGATCGAAATAGCCGTTGGCAACGAACACCTGTGTGCCAATCGATCGGGAAAGCACCTCACGCATCTTCTCTGAGGTGTCGACGAACTGGTTCTTGAAGTCCTCGTACTCCCAACGTTCGTTGACCTTCATCGACATGATCTTGTAGATCTCCTTGGAGTCGAATCCGATCTCATCTCTCAGATAATGGTTCAAGGCGGACGTGGCAACCGCCCCGGTAGCATCGAGACTCGGGTCGGCTTCGATGACATTGCCGTCGGTAACCCGGTCGATGCCGACATAACGTGAATCGATCCGACCTACCGTCCGTCGCTGATCTCTGAGCAACTCCTTGCAAAAACGCAGGATGTGGATACGGAGGTCGTAACGATCGATGTACTCCCCACCCAAACCCGTGTACTCACTCAGCTTCGCCGCCACCGACGCCCTCGCTCCCTCATCGATCTGATCCCCTTTGGCAAGGGCCGACCAATACTCGCCAAGAGCGAATTCCTCGACCTCCGAGATGAACTCACCAATCGGACTTGCCTGATGCTCGTCGGACAGTTTCCCGTGATACCAGGCGGTAGCTGCATACGAGGGGAGGTACAACGTGTAAGGCAGGTCGTTACCAGGATGGAACAGCCAGCTCTTGGGGTCGAGACCGACGGTTTGATAATTGAGAATTGAGGAGATCAGGATGATGCCGTTGAACTCCACACCGTGGGTGCTGAACAACTCATGAGCGATCGCGGCGCCTCGTAGCGTCCCGTAACTCTCACCTGCCAGATACTTCGGCGAGGACCAGCGCCCGTTCCGGTTGAGGTAGTGGACTATGAAGTGACTGAAGGCCTCGACGTCGTGCTTGTAGTGATGGAAGTCCTTCTCATCTTCCTTCTTCGCCGTGGTGCTGAAGCCGGTGCCCATGGCGTCGACACACACGACGTCGGACACATCGAGGATCGAGTGTTCGTTGTCGACGAGTCTTCCCTGCATGCCCATCTTGAATCCGTCTTCGTCGAGTTCCATTCGTTTGGGACCGAACAAGCCGAGATGAAGCCAGACCGTCGATGAGCCCGGACCACCGTTGAAGCAGAACAGAATCGGGCGAGCTGCTGGGTCGGCGTCATCTCTGGTGTAGGCGACGTAGAAGAAGGAAGCCTTCTTGTCGTTGACCTCGAAGACCTGGGTGGCCGCAGTCGCCGTGTAGGCCACCTTCTCACCGCCGAACCTGCCAGTGGACTGACGGGAGGCCTTCTTCTCCTTGATTTCGGAGATCTTGGCCTTCTTCTTCTTCTTCTTCTTGTTCTTGGTTTTCGCCATGGACGAAGGCTAGAGCACTAGACCTCCCGCGACCGCCCGTCGTCAGCAAGCCAGTCCTCGACCGGTGCGCCGAGACCCTCGGCTATCCGGTTGATGTAGTTGAAGTAGGCAACCACCTGGACACAACTGGAGATGGCTGCGTCGTCGAAGCCGTGACGACGGAGACGCTCGATGTCGGCTGCACCAACAGCACCAGGTCTGGCGGTGAGTCTCTCGGTGTACTCGAGCAGTTCTCGGGTTGGCTCATCCAGTCGAGCGGTCCGCCAGTTGTTCGCGAACCGGTCCACCATCTTCTGGTCGTCGACCTCGTCCCGGAGGTCGTGCAGATGGGCAACTATTCAGTAGTGACACTCGTTTGACCGTGACGTCACGACAGCGATCATCTCCCGCTGTGCCCGCGAGAGCGGGGAAGGGCCATACATGATGGACTGATAGAGCCTCATCGAGTCGCGCATCACTTCGGGAAGCTGGCTCTGAATCGAGACGATGTTCCATATCCGACCGGCACGCCGGGTTGCCGCGTCATATTCGCGACGGGCGACACCGCTGGTCTCGTCGTATTCGAGAACGTGGATGTGAGCCATTCCTAACCGGCCAGGAACAAGGCCGGTTCTTCGAGATTCTCCATGAGCATCGCCATGAACCGTCTACCCATGCCACCGTCGATCACCCGATGGTCATACGAAAGCGACAGCGGCATCACCGGAGCAATGACCAGATCGCCGTCGTAAACGATTGGTTTCGACTTTGCGCGGCCGATCGAGAGGATGGCCGTCGTCCCCGGAGGGACGATTGGAGTCCCGTGCCCACCGCCTACTGCACCGATGTTGGAAACGGTGAAGGTTTGCCCCGTGAGCTCGTCGGGGGAAAGCGTGCGTTCTCTGGCACCCTCTCCCAACCGTGCGACTTCGGTGGCGAGCTCGAGAACTCCCTTCGTGTCGGCATCACGAATCACCGCCACGAGAAGCCCATCGGGTGTGTCCACGGCGATTCCGATGTCGTGGGAGCCATGCACCAAGAGGTCATCGCCGTCCACGGTTGCGTTGAACTCCGGGAAAGCGCTCAAGGCGGGAAGCACCGCGCGCACCAGCAGAGCCTCAATGGGAATCTTGACTTCGTGTCGCTCACTTAGCGCGATGCGGACCTCGAGGAGCCTCGTCGCATCGACGTCGTCGAAGGTTGTCACGTGGGGAATCTCTGCCCAACTCTTCGACATGTTGGCTGCGATGGTGCGACGCAGACGAGACATGGGACGACGCTCGTCTTGGCTCGTTGAGGTGGCAACTGTAGGCATCGCCGACTCTGTCTCGGGCCGAGCCGCCTCTCTCACCGATGGAGAAGCGGTGGTGGAAATTACAGCTTCGACGTCTTCTCGGGTGATCCGTCCTCCCGTTCCGGTCCCGGTGACGGTCTCCAGGTCGAGTCCGGCGTCACGAGCCAGTTTGCGAACTACTGGCAGGGCTTTCACCGACGTGGTGACAGGCGTGACCGGCTCGGGTACCGACTCGATGACTTCGGCCTCCTCGATCAAGGTCCCAACAATGGGAGCGGCCTCCGATACTGCGATTGCCGGCTCTGCGCCCACGGCCTCTTCTTGTGAGCCGACCACCACCAACACCGCCCCGACCTCGATGGTCTCTCCCTCGGCGCCGCCGTGGCGGACCACGATTCCCCCGTACGGCGACGGAATCTCGACAACCGCCTTGTCGGTCTCCACTTCGACGATCGGTTGGTCGGCGGCAACCGGGTCGCCCTCGGCAATCAGCCAGCGGACAATCTCGGCCTCGGTGAGGCCTTCGCCTATGTCGGGAAGTCTGAACTCGCGAGCCATCAATGGCCCGTTCCGCAAGTACGCTGACGTTTCGACGGGCAACTGACGTCTCTCCAGGCGTCCTCCGCCTCGACACATCTCGCCGATGCGCCTTCGTTGTGCGTCTCGGGGTGGGACGCCCCTGCCTCGCGCAAACGCACTACCGGACTTACGCAACAGACCACTATTCCTCCAATGTCCTTCTCGCGGCGGCAATTATCTGATCCACTGACGGAAGGTAGTGGCCTTCCGAGCGCTTCAGCGGGAAGACCGTGTCCCAACCGGTAACCCGCTGAACCGGCGCCAGCAGCGAGTAGAGACATTGCTCCTGGATGGTGGCGGCGATCTCAGCCCCAAACCCTCCGGTCAATGGAGCCTCGTGTACTACCACGGCCCGACCGGTCTTCTCGACACTGGCCACGATCCCATCACGATCCAGCGGCGTCAATGTTCGGACATCGATCACCTCCACCGAGATGTCTTCCTCTTCGAGAGCAGAAGCCGCCTGCCGGGTCTCTTTCATCATCGCTCCCCAGCCAAACAGGGTGACATCGACACCCTGTCGCTCGACACGAACCGGGCCGATGTCAACCCGGTAGTAAATCTCAGGGATCTGCTCCTTGATGGCCCGATACAGCCTGATCGGTTCGAGGAACAACACAGGGTCAGGATCCTCGATGGCGGCGAGCAGCAATCCGCGGGCGTCTCGGGGTGTGGACGGCACAACGACCTTGACACCCGGAATGTGCGCGTAGATGGCCTCTGTCGACTCCGAATGATGCTCGGCTGCGCCTATCCCGCCGCCGTAGGGGATGCGGATCACCAGCGGGGCGGTGAATCGGTGATTGGAGCGGTTTCGGATCCGGGCAACATGATTGATGACCTGGTCATATGCCGGATAGGAGAATCCCATGAACTGAAGCTCGGCCACCGGCCTCATCCCGGCGATGGCCATGCCAAACGCTGCTCCCACGATGCCAGACTCGGCGACCGGGGTGTCGAACACCCGATCCGTCCCGTACTTGTCCGCAAGCCCATCTGTGATCCTGAAAACGCCTCCGGTGCGCCCGATGTCCTCCCCGAGCAGAACTACCCGATCGTCGGAGGACAGCGCAGTGTCCAGCGCACCATTCAGGGCCTGGGCGAGGTTCAGTTCATTCATCGGCGGCCCCATCCGGCTGTTGGGTCGGAGAACGGGATCTCTCCGCAAACACCCGGCCCATCATCTGCTCAAAGGTCGGCTCAGGCACGTCCTCGGCCCACTCAACGGCCTCTTCGATGACCCGGGAGGCAGCTTTCTCCAGCTCCGCCTGCCACTCGTCGGTCCAGCCCCCCGCTTTCTCGAGGAGTCGCCGAACACGGAGGAGCGGGTCTCGATCCTCCCAGTCCCTCGACTCGGCCTCGTCCCGGTAACGGGTTGGGTCGTCCGCGGTGGTGTGGGGCCCCATCCGGTACGTGACAGCCTCGATCAGACTTGGCCCCTCCCCCTTTCGGGCCCGATCCGCAGCCTCGCGAACGGCGACCAACACTCCTACCACATCGTTTCCATCAACGCGAACCCCCGGCATCCCGTATCCTTCTGCCTTGGCGGCGATCGTTTTCGATTTGGTCTGCTCTGCAGTCGGATAGGAAATCGCGTAACCATTGTTCTGACACAGGAAGACAGTCGGCGTCGCGAATACGGCGGCGAAGTTCATTGCCTCGTGGAAGTCACCTTCTGACGTGGCCCCGTCGCCGAAAGAGGTAAGTGCGATCCTTTCGCTTCCCTGGAGTTTTTCCGCCCATGCCAACCCCCCGGCGTGGATCATGTGGCCGCCCACCGTGATCGACGGTGGCAGCACGTTCACGCCCTCTGGTAACTCACCGCCACGCTCGTCCCCTGTTCGCCCGAGGACAAGCAAACGCCACGGGTAGCCGGCGCGCCAGTTGAGAGCGGCGTCCCGATAGGTCCCGACAACCCAATCGTCTTCGTGAAGAGCTGCCGCCGCGCCGATCTGAGCAGCCTCCTGGCCGCGGAACGGCGCGTAGGTGGCCAGTCGTCCTTGACGCTGCATCGCCATCGACTTCTCGTCGTATGTTCGGGCTTCCACCATGTCGGCGTACAGGTCCCGCATGTCCTCCACAGTTATCGGGAGACGGTCGCGAACCGACCCGTCCGAATTCACCAGTCCAAACATCGAGGGAACCCCATCGATCTGAGTCTGATCGGATAATACGGGGCGCGTCGTCCCGGATGCGGATGGGATGAGGGCCTCGAGACCGCGGCCCAGCCCTGATTTACGTGAACTCAAGCTCGTTCCTTATGCGTGAAGTCAGAAGCGCGAGCTAGCGAGCATAAACCGTGTTGGAGCCAACTCAGTTGTGTACCACCCTGCCGGCTCCGCAGGCGGCAGTTCAGACCGCGGCAGTCTCTGAGTTGAGAATCTCTTCTAGCTCCTCGACCGTCATCAGCACGTCGCGCGCTTTGCTCCCCACCGAGGGCCCCACGACGCCCTTCCTCTCCAGGGCATCCATGACCCGCCCCGCGCGGGCGAAACCAATCCTCAGCTTGCGCTGCAGCATCGAAGTCGAACCGAGCTGTGAGCGAACAACGAGATCCGTCGCCTGTCTGATCAGATCGGCGTCGACGTCGTTCTCGTCTTCGGCTTGGGCAGCCGCGGCCGCGGCAGCCACCGCGTCGGTTGAGGGAGCGCGTGCCCGGGCGCGAAACCGGTACAAGATACCGCTGGTCTCGGAGACGCTGCGGCGAACCTTGCTGTCACTGGTGTGATCCCGTCATGAGAAAGGCCCCCAACGTCGATCGGCTCGCTGGCGCGCTGAACGCCTGGCAGGGGGAGGCCGGCGGCCCATCACGACTGGAGCACT
>JAUXMQ010000115.1 GCA_030623125.1 Acidimicrobiia bacterium | reverse complement strand
GTAGTACTCGACGGAATCTCGCCGTCGACCGCGTCGTAGACGACCAATATCACCTCGGGGTGACCGGCAAGCAACCTCCGAAACAACAGGTCATAGTCGCCTGAGATCCCCACCAGATCGGGCGAGATATGGTCGCAGACCAGAAGCCCGACCCTCATGTCGAACTCGGCCGGCGGTGATCGACACCTGGCATGGATGTGGTGATCACTCAGGCGTCACGTATGCGGCGGTGATTCCACCGTCGACCACGAACTCGGTCCCGGTTACATAGGACGACTCATCGGAGGCGAGGTAGAGCGCGGCCTTTGCCATCTCGGCAGCCTCACCAAACCGACCCATGGGAATGTGAACCAACCGTCTCTGCTTCTTCTCCTCGGTATCGAGGAATTTCATCAACAACTCGGTCTTCAACGGGCCGGGGCACAAAGCATTGACCCGGATGTTCTCTCTCGCGTGGACCACGGCCAACTCGCGGGTCATGGCGAGGACTGCCCCCTTGGACGCGGTGTAGGCGATTTGAGGGGTCGCCGCCCCGAGAAGGGCCACGAATGAGGACGTGTTGATGATCGACCCTCCTCCCGCACGACGAAGAGCCGGGATTCCATACTTACAGCCAAGAAAGACACCCTTGGCGTTGACTCCCATTGTGAGGTCCCAGGTGTCCTCTCCAGTTGACATCGCATCGTCGTCTGCGGGGTGCATGATGCCCGCGTTGTTGAACATGATGTCCAATCGGCCGTACAGATCCTCCGCCGAGGCCACCATCTCCTCACAGTCGCCGGCCGATGACACATCGGCCCGTTGGACCGTCGCGCTCCCTCCGGCGGCACCAACCATCTCGACCGTCTCCATGACTGCTTCCTCGTTGATGTCTACTGCGACAACAGAAGCCCCCTCGGAGCAGAAGAGCAGCGTCGTCTCGCGGCCGATTCCCGAACCGGCGCCGGTGATCAGCGCAACCTTCTCTTCCAGCCTTCCGGTCATATTCGCTCGAAGTAGCGGACTCGTTCCCAATCGGTGACGGCGTTGTCGTAGGCACTCTGCTCGGTACGAAAGAAGTGCGAGTAGTGAGCCTGGACGTCAGACCCAAATGCCTCCTTGACAAACTCGGAGTTGGCGAACAGACCGATGGCGTCACGTAGGGTCTTGGGGACCTCGGGAAGCTCATCGGCCTGATAGACATCCCCTTCGAAGATGTCTGGCGGTTCGATGCGGTTGGCGATACCGTCCATACCGGCCGCCAATACCCCTGCAAAGGCCAGATAGGGGTTGACGTCGGCGCCAGGGATCCGACACTCGATGCGCAAACTCTGGTCACGCCCGACCACCCGAAAACCGGCGGTCCTGTTGTCATAGCTCCATGCCAGCCGAGTGGGCGCCCATGAACCATCCTGGTAGCGCTTGTAGGAGTTGATCGTCGGAGCCATGAACACCATCAGTTCGGGAGCGTGGGCCATCCACCCGCCAAGGAACCAACGGAAGACATCGCTGCCGTGTATTGGGCCGAATGGATGTTCACCGGGAAAGACGCTGAGGCCCCCCTCCCACAAGCTCAAATGCAGGTGACACGAAGAGCCCGCCTCGTCCGCAAACGGCTTGGCCATGAAGGTGACCGAGGCTCCCATGCCGTCCGCTATCTCTTTCATCGCCTGTTTCATGACGGTATGACGATCGGCCATCTCGAGAATCTCGGTGTAGCGGATGTTCATCTCATGCTGGCCGCGACCCCACTCGCCCTTTGAGTTCTCCACCGGGATGCCCGATCCTGCCAGATGACGCCGCACCTGACCGTTGTAGAACTCCTCACGGGTTCCCTGAAGCAGGTGATAGTCCTCGAGGTACCAGCCCGCAGCCGTTAGACCTCGATAATTCTTCTCGGCTGCCTGCCGATAGGAGTCTTGGAACAAGAAGTATTCGAGTTCGGAGGCGCCTTTGGCGACGTACCCCGACTCGGTCGCCTTCTCGACTTGGCGTCGGAGCAGGGTGCGGGGAGCCACCGATACCAGTTCTTCGGAATGGGGATCCCGAAGATCGCACAATACGAACGCGCTGCGATCCAGCCAGGTTGCCAGACGTAGTGTTGTCAGGTCCGGGACCATATGGAAGTCGCCGTAACCCAACTCCCAGTTGGCGTATTCATAGCCGGGGACAGGCTCCATCTCCATGTCGACGGTGAGCAGATAATCACAACCATGAGTGCCGTGCTCGAGTCCTTCGTCGATGAAATGCCTCGCGTCGAATCTCTTACCGAGCACCCGCCCGTAGTGGTCGGTGAAGGCGACGACAACGGTGTCGATCTGGTCACTCTCGATCTTCTGCTTGAGATCTTCGATCCCGAGCATGCCCCGCGGCCTATCCATCGATCCTCCCGGCGGTGAAGTCAGGGCACACTATCCCTTCTCCAGGCGCCCGGCGCCATGGTGCCTCTTTCATGTCGCCACCGGGATCTCGCGGTCACGGAGATACTCGGCGAGTTTCTCCTCTGCTTGATGACCAAAGAGGATCTTGACGGCTTCGTCGAGCCCGGCGGAGCCGATGACGTCGCTGTCTGGTATTACCTGGGCGATCTTGGAGCGTCTGCGAAGAAAATCCTCCAGCTTGGTGACCATCTCGGTGTCCGCAGCCAGATGCAACTCCACCCGGACGTAGTCGGCGCTCTCGATGATGTCCTCACCCATCGCCGGGTCCTTGCGGATCTCATCGAGCATCCCAAAGGCCCGTCGGCCGTATCGACGCCACAATCGCTCGGAGAGGGCTTCGAGACCCTCCGTCGACCTGAGATCGTCAAGATGCATCAGCCGGGCCTGACGAAAGAACTCCGCACGGGTGTGGACGACCGGCTCTCCATACCAGTTGTGTGTGTCTGGCTCCAGAGGAACCCCCAGCGCCTCCACCGCATCGGCAACCTCTTCACCTACGTTCAGGCAGTCGGTGAGTTTCCCACCAAAGATCGTGATGACGCTTCGGTCGGCGTCGGTCTCAACCTCGTGTTTTCGTGAGAGCTTGGTCCAATCGACGTCCTCATCCACCGGACTGTCGCTTCTCACTACCAGTGGTCGCACACCGCTCCGGTCGGCAATGACATCTGAAGGGGTCAGCGGCGATGCCAGATCGAGACGACGGTTGATCTGGTCGAGCAGAAAAGAACGGTCCTCATCCGTGACCTCGGTGAATGGCGAGTCGACACGGGTATCGGTTGTGCCGATCACCGATCGCATACCCATTGGAATCACATAGAACAGCCGCTTGGTGTCGTCATAGAAGGCAAGAACCCTGTCGCTAGGCGTGAGTTGGGGAACGATGAGATGGATGCCCTTGGAGTACACAACCCGATGATCGGTTCTCACCTCGAACTGCTCGTTGAGATCACCCACGAACGGACCTGTGGCATTGATCAGGACGCGACAGGTGCAGGTGAAGGGCTCATCCCCCGAATCGACGTCGCGAAGCGTCACCAGCCAGCGTCCATCCTGATAGCTGGCGCTGATCACCTCGACATAGTTGACGGCCTTCGCCCCGGCGTCGAGAGCCGACCTCACGAAACCGAAGACAAACCTCGAATCGTTGTCCGACAGATAGGCGTCGTAGTACTCGACCCCACCACGAGCACCGCTCGTGTCGACCACCGGCTCCACTTGCTCGATCTTCTTGGGGCTGAGCAGGCGCGGTCGATGAGTCTTGAAACCTCCGATCACCCAGTAGGCCAGCGAACCGAGGGCCGCCAGCCATGGTGGGTAAGGGGAGCCAGCGTCGAGCGTCGCGAGAAAGCTGATCGGTTTGACATTGTCCGGGTAGGCCCGCACCAGCCTGTTCCGAGAAAGACAGAGCTTGCGTACGAGCACCAGCTCGAATCCCTCCAGATACTTGAAACCGCCCCAGACGAGGTTCGAGGATTCCTGGCTGGTGAACCCGCCGAAATCCCCTCGATCAACAAGGGCGACCTCGGCGCCTCGCCCGGCCAGTACCGCCGCGGAGACCGCTCCGTTGATCCCGCCACCTATGACCAGGGCGTCAAACGAACCGCCGCGGATCTTGGCGATGCTTGTGCTTCGCAGAGTCACCGGCTGATGCTATCCCGACCCGGGAACTGGTTGTTCTGCTCGGAGATGAACGTCTTTGAACAAGCGCTGGCTACTTGTCCTGGGAGATGACGAATCCGCTCATGAACGGCTTCTGCATCGCGATGAACACTATTGCCGGGGGGATTGACGCGATGATCGCGGCCAGCATCAAAGGGCCGAAAGTGAGCGAACCACCTACGTTCAGCAGCGTCTGCATTGCCACCTGGACCACCTGCGCGTCATCGTCGCGGATGATCAAGCTCGGCCAGAGGAACATATTCCACGTGTAGACGAATTGGATGACGAAGAGCGCAGCGATGATGTTCCAGGACAGCGGGACCAGGACCTTGGTCAAGAACTTGAACGGCGAGGCTCCATCGATCTGGGATGCTTCGAGCAATTCGGACGGCATGTTGGCGAAGTGCTGACGGAACAGAAACGCACCTGTCGCCGACGCGAGGAAAGGAACCGTGATGGCAGACATCGTGTCCTGCCAGCCAAAACCGGCCACCAGTCGGAACATGGCGAGGATCATCACCTCGGTGGGCATCATGAGGGTGACAAGCACGAAGAAGAAGACGATCCACTTGCCCCGGAACTTGAAGTAGACGAAGGCGAGCCCGGCGAGCAGCGACAGGATCGTCTTGCCGATGGTCACCCAGAGCGACTGTTGAAGCGAATTCCACATCGCGGTGCTGAAGCTTCGTTTCACCCAAACGTCGTCGAAGTTCGACGCCAGTGCGCTGCCCGGTGTGAACTGGAAGGAGAAGATCTCGCCGTTTGTCTGGGTGGCAATCAGCATGGCGTAGAGAAGCGGGAAGGCCAGGACCAGAACCATGGCCGTCAGGGCGATGTGGAAAGGCCACTGCCTGCCGCGCACAAAGCCCTTGTGCTGAACTCCTGCGGATAGCCCGGCCAACTCAGGCCCCCCCGTAGCTAACGCGTTCGCCACTGGTTCGGAACTGCCACAGGGTGACCCCGATGACGGCAGCGAAAAGCAGCACAGACTGTGCGGCGCCACGACCCAGATCACCGTTGTTGACACCAATGCGGATG
>JAUXMQ010000136.1 GCA_030623125.1 Acidimicrobiia bacterium | reverse complement strand
CCTCCAAAACAATTCGCAGGGGCCCACCCACGAACCACGAACCTGAGGTTCGCATGGGGGCGGCCTGCGTCCAGCCAATACGATGACTGTCATGCCAGGATCCAGGTCAGACGGAACCACACCAACACGTACCGAGAGAGGCAGGGCCCGCTCGGTGTTCAACAGACTCCTCGAGCAATATCCGGAGAGCCGTACTGCGTTGGATTATGAGAACGCGTGGCAGTTGTTGGTCGTGACGGTGCTGTCTGCCCAAACCACGGATGAAAACGTCAACAAGGTCGCTCCGGCTCTCTTTCAGCGTTATTCGAGCACCGCCGAGTTGGCGGACGCCAGACCGGAAGACGTTGAGAAGATCGTATTTTCGACGGGCTTCTATCGACAGAAGACCAGGTCGATCATCAAGCTGGCCCAGGATCTCGAAGACCTCTATGACGGAGAGGTGCCGGCCGACATCGACAGGCTGGTCAAGCTGAGGGGTGTTGGCCGCAAGACCGCCTCGGTGGTGCTCGCCGAGGTTTGGGATGTGCCGGCGATCGCCGTCGATACTCATGTCAAGCGGGTTGCCGGGCGTCTCGGTCTCACCGAAGAGACCGACCCGGAGCGGATCGAAAAAGACCTCAAGGCCCTCTACCCGACTGACACCTGGTCCGCTCTCTCGATGCGATTCATCCAATTTGGTCGTGACGTGTGCGACGCCCGACGTCCCGAATGCGGATCGTGTGAGTTGTTCAAGTTCTGTGAGTGGCCCGAGCGATTCGAGGCGGCGGGTAAGAGCACACTGTGACGCTACGTCTCAGTAAGACCGACAGGGCGATTCTCGGTCTGGCGATTCCGGCGTTGGGCGCCCTGGCGATCGATCCGCTACTGACTCTGGCCGACACGGCGTTCGTGGCGCAGTTGGGCACCACCGAACTGGCGGCGCTGGGTGTCGACACGGCAATCCTCGGCTTCGCATTCTTCGCCTTCAACTTCCTGGCGTATGCGACCACGCCACTCGTCGCCAGGGCACTCGGCAGGGGCCGACGGGACGAGGCGAGGCGGTGGGTCGGAGACGCCCTTCTCCTGGCGGTGGGTCTCGGTGTGATGGTGACCCTGGTCGTGTTGGTGGCTGCTCCGCTGTTCGTCGAATTGATGGGAGCGACTCCCGAAGTTGGCGAACCTGCCGTCAGCTATCTGAGAATCCGGGCGCTCGCCACGCCTGCGGTTCTGATCGTCACCACCGGCCACGGTGCGTTTCGTGGCCACATGGACACCCGAACGCCACTTGTGGTCGCAGCAGGCGTGAACGGTCTCAATCTCGTCCTCGATCCGCTGCTGATCTTCACGTTGGGTCTGGGTCTCGAGGGGGCGGCTGTGGCCACAGTCATCGCCCAATACGTGGGGGCGGTGTGGTTTCTCTGGCTGATCCGGTCGCGGCGGATGGCGTCCCGGCCGAGGAACTTCAAAGACAGCCTCCCCTCTCTGCTTGCCCTCGGCCGAAACGGAGCTCTGCTGACAATGAGGACCGGGCTGCTCCTTGCAGCTTTTACGGTTGCCGCTTCGACAGCGACCCGTCAGGGCGCCGAGGCAATCGCGGCTCATCAGTTGGTGGCCCAGATTTTTCTGCTTTCGGCGATGCTGGCCGACTCCTTCGCGATCGCGGCCCAGGCGATGGTGGGGGAGACGGCAGGTCAGGGTGAGATCGGCCCCCTGCATGCTCTCTCCAAACGCCTGGCGTTGTGGGGTGTTGTCGCCGGTCTGGTTCTGGCGGCGTTCGTCGCTGTCGGTCGATACGGCCTCGCCCTGCTGGCGAGTGCGCCCGAGGTGGCAGATCTCACTATCGAGGCCGGCGGCATCGCCGCTGCAATGGAACCGGTCGCCGCCTTGGTGTTTGTTGCCGATGGAATCTTTCTCGGATTGCTCGCCTTTGGGACGATGGTGATCTCGACGGGGGCGGGAGCAGTGGCCGGGATCGGCCTGATGATCTTCACCCCGATGGGGGACAGTCTCATCGGCGTGTGGTGGGCGCTGGGTGCGATGATGGTCGTCCGCGGCTTGGTCTTCATCCTGACCTATCGGCGGTCGGCTGAGATTGCCGTCAGATCCTGACCCCGTGTCTCCGGTAGGAGCAGAGTCAACACGGCGGCGACGGCGACGCCAATGCCGAGAATCATGATCGTATTGGTGAGCCCGAAGGTGTCGATCGTGTAGATGCCGATTATCAGGCCGAACGCCGACCCGGCAAGGGCGAAGTTGGCCGCCGCGGTGTTGGCGCTCGACCGAAGGGTCGTCGGGAAGAGCTCGGCCCGGTGCGATCCGGCGGCAGGTACGAAAGCGAACGTCCCGAATGCCGAGATCATCACTGCCAGAAGGATGAGAGGGACCGAAGTCACCGAGTAGAGGGTTATCCCGCCTGCCAACGCCATCAGAAGACTCATCACCGATGTGCTCCGACGGCCCCATGCGTCCGCCAGATGACCGCCGACGAAAAAGCCGATACCGCCGAGGGTCCCTCCGACAAGGAGGATGACAACGGTGTTGCCGGTGCTCAATCCCACCTGATTGATGAGCCGTTCCGTTGAGAACGCAGCACCAACAGCTCCGAAAGCCGATGCCAGGAATCCGATGGCGATGACTATCCAGAACCGGGATGCCCATTCGCCGCGAACCAGTTCACGCCAGTGGCCGCCCTCGGGTTGTTCCAGGTATATGTGGCTTTCCGGGACGTTCTTGACGAGAAACGGCAAGAGGAGAAAACCAAGTCCAGTGAGGAGGTGTGGTATCCGCCACGCATCGCCGCCACCGTCGGCGAGTGGCAGCGCCATCAGTGCCATACCGCTGCCGAGTGAGACGGCCGCGCCATAGAAGGAGATGGCGTATGCCCTGATCCGCAGGCTGGTGCTCTCGGCAAGGAGGACTATGGCGAGTCCGGAAACAGCGGCGGTCCCGGTGCGCAAAACGGCGTGAAAGAGCCCGAACTGCCATGCCTCGCTCACCAAACCGGCGAACGATCCACCGACGACGATCAGGGTTATCGCCCAAAGGAAGGGCTTTCTTCGTCCACGGTGATCACCCAGCCAACCGAGGGGCAGGGCAGCAAACGCTGCCAGCCGGGCGATCCCGAGAAGAAGACTCATCTCCCCC
The DNA here is from genome assembly GCA_030623125.1 of Acidimicrobiia bacterium. GTDB lineage: Bacteria > Actinomycetota > Acidimicrobiia > Spongiisociales > ZC4RG35 > SZUA-217. Next base: position 1,418 of record JAUXMQ010000136.1, on the reverse strand, counting down.
TCGGACAGACCTAGCCCGGCCCGGGTGAACGGAAGGGAAGCGCTTGCCTGTGACTGGGCAAATCCCTGGACGACACCGGCCACCCATATGACGAAGACGATTCGGCGGTCGTTGCGTGTGAAATGCTCAACGGGCAGAAGAGGGTCAAGAACCCGACGAATGGCCCGGTGCATTTAGCGAGCGTATACCTCGGGTATGGGAACATTGCGGTGTGTCGACCCGTTGTCAGGATCACGATGTTTGAAGGTGTTGGTGAAGCGACCTATTTGATTCAGCTTTTGATTGCTTTTGGAGCTGGAATCATCTCGTTTATCTCTCCGTGTGTGCTTCCCCTGCTGCCCGGCTATCTGTCGATGATGTCGGGTTACTCGGCGGCGCAATTGGAAACCGGTGATGTGTCTCCGCTTCGGATGACCCGGGTCATCCTCATGTTTATCGGCGGATTCACCGTGGTGTTCGCTGCTCTTGGCGCCGGGGCGACCTTTTTCGGGACGTTCCTGAGACAGAACATCAACACGTTCACCCGGATTTCTGGTTTGGTGATCATTGCCTTTGGGATCCTGATGGTTGTGATGGCGGTCACCAACCGCGGATTTCTCTCGGTGATGAGCCAGGACAAGCGGGTCCAAGTGAGGCCTTCGAAGCTTGGCAAGTGGGCCCCGCCGGTGATGGGTGTCGCCTTCGGATTCGGGTGGACGCCGTGTATCGGACCTGTCCTCACCGTCATCCTGGCTACTGCGGCAACCCAGGACACTCTCGGGCGGGGTGTGCTCTTGTTGGTCACCTACTCGCTCGGTCTTGGTGTTCCGTTCCTCCTGGCCGGGCTGGGCATGTTCAAGTTCTTTGGGCGCCTCAAGCCATATCTGAAGCCCATCAACATCGCGTCAGGTGTCTTCCTGGCCCTGTTCGGTGTGGTGATGCTCACCGGGCGTCTCGGAGACCTCTCCGCATGGTTCGTCCAGATCTTTGACGCCGTTCCCTTCCTGGAGGACCTAGCCTCCGTTTGAAGTGATGCACTCCTCATGGCTTGCCCCCGAGATACCTGACCTCGTCTGGTTTCGGGGCGCCGACACAATCCGTTTTCTCAACGACCTGATCAGTCAGGAGATCGCCGGCATGCAGCCTGGCCGGGTGAGCCGTTCGCTTCTTCTCGGCCCCCAGGGAAAACTCGATCATATTCTCTGGGTCCTCCGCGGTGATGACGAAGTGGGCTTGATCACCGACCAGGGGCGTGGCGAGGAGTTGGTCGCGACGCTCGGCCGCTATCGGATCAGGGTCGACGTCGCCATCGAGCAATCCGAGATGCCTTTGGCAGTCGTGGTTGGGGAAACCGATGTCGAGTCCGGAACCTGGTCCCTGTCCGACCATGGTCTGGAGGCCGACATCTCCTGGCCCGGAGTTCGGAGGACCCTGGTGGG
>JAUXMQ010000084.1 GCA_030623125.1 Acidimicrobiia bacterium | reverse complement strand
GACCGCAATTCGATCCTGACATCAGGCTTTTGGACGGCGCCCGTTTCGATGTGGGAGGGCTGCGGCTCGATGTGATCCACACCCCTGGCCACTCAGATGACCACTTGTGCTTCAGGGCGGAGGATGCGCTGTTCACGGGGGATCACATCATGGGTGGGTCTTCGGTGATGGTCGAAGCAATGGGCCCATATCTGACCTCGCTCGAGAAGTTGAAAGGCAAGGGTCTCAGAACTCTTCTCCCGGGTCACGGCGACGAGATGGATGCCCCTGACACCGTTGTCGATTGGTATCTTGCCCACCGTCGCCAGCGTCACCAACAGATCTATGAGGCGATCGCTGGCGGGTCTCGAACCGTTGCCGACATCGTCGAGCTCGTTTACGCAGATGTCGACTCGTCGCTCCATCCGCTGGCGTCCCGCTCGGTTCAAGCTCACGTAACGCTGCTCAGCGACGAAGGACGAATAGCCTTGAGAGGCGACAAGATTGTCGTGTCTCCCAACCCGTCATGAAACGCCTCGCCAGAATCCTTGCTGCACTTCTCGTTATCGCCGTGGCCGTACCGGCCATCGCCCAGGTCACGGACGAGGACATCGACCGCGCTCGTCAGGAGGTCAATCGGATCGTCGCCGATTCTCAGGAGCTCGGCGACGCCATTCAGGAAGGTTGGGCACGTCAGGCGGAGCTCGGGGATGAGATTGCTGGCCTGAAGTCGTCGATTGAGTTTGCCCAGGTGCAACTTGCGGAGACCGAGCAACGACTCGAAGAGGTCGCTGTCGAGCTCTACATGGGATCGACGAGCCTGGCCTCGCTTTCAGTCTTGATCAACGCCGCCGACGACGAGTTCGGAGCGGGTCTTGAGTATCTGCGTGAGGTGAGCGGCGTCGACGACAGCGTGGTCAACCAGCTGAGAATCTTTAGAAGAGAACTCGATACTCAGACGAGTCGTCTGGCGGAGGCTTCCGACGAACAGGAGATTGTCACAGCCGAGCTCGAGGAGATGGCTGTTGAGCTGTTGGAGGACCTGGTCGCGGCACAGTCGGTCTACGACGAGCTGGTCGCCCGGCAGCAACGCGAAGAAGAGGAGCGCCGCCGTCGGGAGGAGGAAGAGCGGAGACGCCAGGAGGAAGAGCGACGTCGTCAGGAACAAGCCGCCCGTCAGGCAACTTCAACAACAGCCACCACATCTGCGCAAACGACCCCCACAACTGCCGACGACTCCTTCACCACCACGACCGGAGGTGGTGAAGGCACCACTTCGACCACCACGACAACAACTACTACCACCACCCCTACCCCTCCATCGTCCGGCAACGGAACCTGCCCGGTTGCCGGTGCGGTGTCATTCAGCGACACCTGGGGAGCTCGACGGTCGGGAGGCCGTCGCCACCAGGGTGTCGACATGATTGCTGCACGAGGAACCCCCCTGGCGGCGATCTATGAGGGGACCATCAAGCGTATCTCGAACAGCGGCCTTGGCGGAAAGGCAGTATGGCTGAGGGCCAACAATGGTGACGAGTTCTATTACGCCCACATGGACGACTTCGGGTCCATCTCTGTCGGTCAACAAGTGCCGGAAGGCTATGTCGTTGGATACAACGGCAGCACAGGGAATGCTTCTAGTTCGTTGCCACATCTTCATTTCGAGTTCCACCCGGGAGGTGGAGGGGCGGTCAACCCTTATCCGCTGGTGAAATCGGTCTGTGGTTAGAGGCCGCCCGTCCCGACCGACACCCCGAAGCGAAGAAGGGACCCTTGCGGATCCCTTCTCGAGGGCCTCCCGTTACCCCAAGCCCTGGATGTGCTAGCGCACGTTCTGCGCACATTGTTGACCACGAAGAGTGGTAGTTAAAGGACGATTCCGTTGATCTCCGTACGGACTAGTCCCCCCTGGAACAAAGTCTCCACCAGCGAGGCGAGGGAGGCTTCTCCGGGTCTATCGTCAGCTAACTGCCCGAAGTAGGAGAAGTTTTTGAGCACACCCGAGTTTCCGACCTCCCAGCCACAGGCCATCCCGTCCAATCTCGCGTCGTGGGGAACCCGCGCCGCTGGTTTCCTCATCGACTTCGCTCCAATTTGGATCATTGCTCTTCTCACCATTCGAAGCACCTTTATCTCATCGCTGATCGCATTGGTGAACATTGCCTATTTCGTCTATATGGGCTATCTCGATGGTCTCACCGGACAAACACCGGGCAAGGCCATCATGGGGATTCGGCTGGTCAATCAGCAGGGGGAGTTGATCGGCAGCGGTGCCGGGATCGGTCGCAAGTTTGCCCATATCGTCGACAGCATCGTCTGTGGGCTTGGATACCTGCTCCCCATCGTTGATTCCAAGCGTCAGACGATTGCGGACAAGATCATGACCACATTCGTGGTGGAGGGTATCGAGAAGAAGCCCTTCTCTGTCGATCTCTGGATGCCGCCAAAGACCTAGTCACAGCCTTGGTTTAGGCGGCTCCGTTCTCCAGGTCGGCGAGCAGCTTGGCGATCCTGCCGGTGCAGGTCTCCAGTTCAGCCGGTGGCACGGCCTCGATCAGTCTCGCCACAAGAGCCGTCAGCGCGATAGCCGCGGGACCAGGCTCCTCAGCGAGGATCACCGGGTCCCCGTTGTCCCCGGCAGTGACGACTGCCAGGTCGAGGGGGATCGAGCCAAGTAGAGGAACGATGAGCTCATCGGCAAGGTTCTGCCCGCCCCCATTGCCAAATACCTCTCCGGCCATGTTCTCTACCACGCCGACAACGGGCATGTGGGATCTGCGTGCCATATCAGCCACGCGTATCGCCACCTTCTGAGCGGCGAATTGAGGCGTTGTGACTACCACCATCTCGGCCTGGGGAAGCATTCGAGTCAAAGCCATCTGGACATCCCCGGTGCCCGGAGGCATGTCGATCAACAGATAGTCGAGCGCACCCCACTCGACCTGCTTCAGAAACTGCTCCAGGGCCTTGGAGAGCATCAGTCCTCGCCACATGAGAGCCGTTTCCTCGTTCTCGATGATGAGCCCCGTCGACACCGTCTTCACCCCGTGAGCATCGAGCGGCTGGATGAGCTTGGACTGGGGATGCGCTTCGAGGCGCCCTGCCACCCCGAGCATCCTTGGAATCGAGAAGCCCCAGATGTCGGCGTCGAGCAGACCTACCTGGTAGCCCGTTTTGGCAAGACCTGCTGCGACGTTGACAGCAATTGATGACTTGCCAACCCCTCCCTTGCCCGAGGCGATCGCCACGACGCGCGTTGTTGGAGCAACCAGCGTCGGCTCGGCGCTGTCGCGGGCCCTTTGCCTCGCAACCGACATGAGGCCGGCCCGCTGACGCTTGGTCATGGCCGTGGTTCGGATGTTGACGCTGTCAACATCGGGGATCGATCCGACCCGTCGATAGGTATCACCTTCGATCTGAGATCGCAGCGGGCATTCGGCAATCGTCAAGGCGAGACCGATCTCCACGGCCGACCCATCGACGACCACATCGGTGATCATCCCGAGTTCGACGACATTGCCGCCCAACTCGGGATCCTGGACCCCTTCCAAGGTCTTGAGCACGTGCTCTCGGGTAACCATGGACATCATGATAATTTCCACTACCGAGATAGGGGAAATGATCAACACGTTGAGTTGGGCTATAATCCATGAGAAGATTCAGGTAGGAGCAGATGACTCAGATTCTCAGCATCAAATCGACCAAGCCGCAGAAGACCGTCAACCTGACTGACTTCGCAGTCGTCAAGGTCGCCGAGCTGATCGCCGCCGAGGGTGATCCCGATCTTGCCTTACGCGTAGCTGTCCGCCCCGGTGGCTGTAGCGGATTCTCCTATGAGATGTACTTCGATGCTGAAATCGACGATGACGATCTGGTCGATGTTTTCGACAACGTCAAGGTCGTTGTCGATCCACAGAGCGCAGAGATGGTTAGAGGCTCCACACTTGACTACAAGGAAGGCCTGATGGGTGCCGGTTTCGCCATCGACAATCCCAATGTCACCCGATCTTGCGGCTGCGGAAACTCCTTTTCCTGACCCCGCTCACCGCTGGTCTTGAAGGGTCCGGCTCGCCGGGCCCTTTCTTTTTGGTTGTACGCTCGCGGAAAAGAGCAGGAGATTCCCATTGGCCAAATCAGTTCCCCAGACTCCGTCGGCGCCATCAGCGATGGGTCCCTATTCATTCGCGACCGAGGCCGGTGGCCTGGTCTTTCTATCCGGCCAGGTGGCGCTCGACCCGATAACGGGAGGGCGCAGCCCCGATGATGTCGTTGCGCAGTCTCATCAAGTGATGAAGAACATCGGTGCCATCCTCGGCGACCTGGGGCTCGGGTATTCCGACATCGCCAAGTCGACGATCTTCCTTGCCGACATCGACGACTACCCGGCGGTCAACGAGGTGTACGGCTCCTTTTTCGATCTGGAGCCGCCTGCCAGGTCGGCGATACAGGCCGGAGCCCTTCCCGGTGGGTTTCTGGTGGAGATCGAGGTAGTGGCCGCGAGATGACAACCCAGGAGATCCTTGAGTCGCTTGGCCTGGAGTCTCACAACTCAGGCGTCTTTGCCGGTGAGTGGTTGGAGGCCGGTGGCGAGACCGTCGACGTGATCAATCCGGCGACCGGAGAGTCGTTGGCGACCGCAACCCTTGCTTCGATCGATGACTACGACAAGGTGGTCTCCAACTCTGTTGAGACCTTCGAGCGCTGGCGGCAACTCCCGGCGCCAAAACGCGGCGATTACATCCGCCGTTTGGGCAATGCCCTCAGAGAGAACAGCCATGCCCTGGGTGTTCTCGTCACACTCGAGATGGGAAAGATTCTCCCCGAAGGTGTTGGCGAGGTTCAGGAGATGGTTGACATCTGCGACTTCGCCGTCGGCTTGTCGCGTCAGCTCTACGGAAACACGATGACCTCCGAGCGTCCGAGTCATCGTATGTACGAGCATTGGCACCCGCTCGGACCGGTGGGGGTCATCAGCGCATTCAATTTCCCGGTGGCGGTTTGGTCGTGGAACGCGGCGATTGCTGCCGTATGTGGCGACACGGTTGTCTGGAAGCCTTCCGAACGGACTCCTCTAACTGCGATCGCCGTTACGAAGATCGCTCAGAACGTAATGGCAGGGTCAGGGTTCGAAGGGGTGTTCAACTTGGTCGTCGGTGACGGGAAGACGGTCGGCAACGCAATGAATCACGACACCCGGGTTCCTCTGGTGTCGGCAACGGGATCGTGCGCGATGGGTCGCATCGTGGGTCCGGCTGTTGCAAAGCGGATGGGTCGTTCCATTCTCGAGCTTGGAGGCAACAACGCGCTCATAGTGATGGACGATGCCGACATCGACCTCGCGATCCGCGGGACACTCTTTGCCGCGGTGGGCACCTCGGGGCAGCGTTGCACTTCGCTGCGTCGTCTCCTGGTTCATCATGCTGTCGCAGACAAGATGGTGAGTCGTCTTGTCGAGGCCTATCAGCAGGTGACTGTCGGCGACCCTCTTGACGATTCCACGCTGATGGGACCTCTGGTGTCAGAGGGGGCGATCACCCAGATGATGACAGCTCTCGAAATCGCCCTCGAACAAGGGGGACGGCTCGTCGCCGGCGGGAACCGGATAGACCGCCCGGGTTATTTTGTGGAGCCGACGATCGTCGTTGTCCCCAAGGATGCCTCGATCACACAGGATGAGACCTTTGCGCCCATTCTCTGGGTGATCGAATTCGACACCCTCGCAGAGGCGATCGAGATCCAGAATGGCGTTACGCAGGGACTCTCGTCGGCGATCTTCACCGAGTCGTTGAAGAACTCCGAAAGGTTTCTCAGCCATACCGGATCTGACTGTGGCATTGCCAATGTGAACATCGGAACCTCCGGTGCAGAGATTGGTGGCGCTTTTGGCGGTGAGAAGGAAACGGGTGGGGGCCGCGAGGCCGGGTCGGACGCATGGAAGGCATACATGCGACGCCAGACCACGACGATCAACTGGGGCGACGACCTTCCGCTCGCCCAGGGAATCGAGTTCGGCTAGTT
>JAUXMQ010000017.1 GCA_030623125.1 Acidimicrobiia bacterium | reverse complement strand
TCACCGTTCGTGGAATCTATGAGCCGGGGTCAACCCAGAAACTGATAACGGTGGCGGCGGCACTCGAAGAGGGCGAGGTGTCGATCGGGACTGTCATCCCGGAGGTCTCCTACGAATTGGAACTGAGAGATGACGCCTGCCGTTTCGCTGATGACGAGCTTTTTGGGTGTTATCGCGATTTCAAGAAGCACGCCACCGAGGACATGAGTGTGGCTCAGATATTTACTAAGTCGTCGAACATCGGGACGATCAAGATCGCCGAGAGACTCGGCCAGGACCGTCTGATTCAGTACATCGAGGCCTTCGGGCTCGGTGCCAAGACGGGCATCGACTACACCGTCGAGGCCGCCGGGATCCTCAACTTCGAGGCAGGATGCATGACTTGTTGGGCGTCGGCCGCCATCGGGTACTCGGTCGCCGTCACACCCCTCCAGATGGCTGCCGCCTACGCCGCTATCGGGAATGACGGCATCTGGATCACTCCCCATCTGGTGTCCTCGAAGACCGACGTAGACGGAGAAACTCAAGTGGCTGGAATGCAAACGAGACGGGTGGTGTCATCGGGCACCGCGCTCCTCATGCGCGAGTTGTTGGCTTCGGTGGTCGAGAAAGGCACCGGAGCGGCGGCGGCCATCGACGGCTACAGGGTCGGCGGCAAGACCGGAACGGCGAACAAGCTTGGCGCCGACGGTCGCTACACGGAGACAACCAGGGCTTCTTTCGTGGGTATTGCGCCTATCAACGACCCAAAGATCGTTGTCGCTGTTCTCGTCGACGCGCCTTCGTTTGACTACCGCACGGGAGGATTGTCCGCAGCACCAGTGTTTGCCGCGGTGATGGAACAAGCCTTGCACCGTCTGGGAGTGACCCCCGATGGCTATCAGCGGTAGCAGCGTGCAGCAGCTCGCTGATGTGGTGGGTGGGTGTCTTGTTGCACCCGAAACTGGACAAGCCGAGGTTTCGGTCGTTGACGTCACCCACGACTCCCGCCAGGCCGGAGAGGACACTCTCTTCGTGGCCGTTCGAGGCGCAACGGTCGACGGACATGGCTTCGTCTCCAGGGCCGTGGCAGCCGGCTCACCGGCTGTCTGTGTGGATCACCCGACCGGATCGAGCGTCATGGAGATTGTCGTTCCAGACACAAGGAGCGCTCTGGGGCCACTCGCCGCATCAGTTCACGGTGATCCGTCCCGGACGATGAAGGTGATTGGTGTCACCGGGACGAATGGCAAGACGACAGTCACTCACTACATCGAATCGATCGCGTCATCGGCAGGGCTGATGACCGGTCTTATCGGCACCATCCATACCCGCATCGGCGACAAAGGCGTCAGATCGATTCACACCACGCCTGAGGCATCGGATTTTCAGCGACTGCTGGGGAGGATGCGTGATGGCGGAACCGAGCTGGTCGCCGCGGAGGTGTCGTCTCATGCACTTGTCCTCGACCGGGTCGCAGCCACGACTTTTGCTGTGGCTGCGTTCACCAACCTCTCTCAGGATCATCTGGACTTTCACGGCGACATGGACAGCTACCGGGGCGCCAAACGAAGGTTGTTTGACGAGTACGAGGTGGGAACCGCTGTCGTCAATGTCGACGACGAGGTCGGAGAGAAGATCGCTCGTACATTCCACGGCTCGGTTCTAAGCGTCGGATCGAATGGCGAGATCCGCCACGCCGACATGGTGCCGACCCCACAGGGTACGTCGCTCAGACTGATCACACCGTGGGGTTCCGCCGAGCTGATGGTTCCTGTTGTGGGATTCTTCAACGTAGACAATGCAGTGCTGGGAGCAGCCTGCAGTCTGGCCGCCGGGGTCGGCTTCGACGAGGTGGTCGCCGGACTTCAATCTCTCCAAGGTGTGCCAGGAAGGTTCGAGGTCGTCTCTGGGGATGATTCGGTCCGGGTCATCGTCGACTACGCCCACACCCCCGAGGGGATCTCGGTGGCGATTGCCACAGCGCGGGGCCTGGGAGGGCGCCGTGTGATCGCGCTGATCGGAGCGGGCGGGGACCGAGATCAGGCGAAGCGGCCCTTGATGGGCTCGGCAGTCTCACGAGCAGACCTGGCCGTGGTCACAACTGACAATCCCCGTTCCGAAGACCCTCAGGCAATCGCCGATGCTGTCGTGTCCGGTCTTGACCCTTCAACGGAGTCGATTCTGGATCTGGATCGCTCGTCTGCCATCTCGAGGGCGATCAATGAGGCTGACGACGGTGACATCGTTCTGATCCTCGGTCGAGGTCACGAATCACACCAAGAGATCGCCGGCGAGCTGAGACCGTTCGACGACCGCAAAGTTGCTCGAGGAGCTTTGAGCCATCGTCGGATGTCCGCAGATTCGGCCTTCGGTTCGGGGAGCATGGAATAGTGGTCTGTTGCGTAAGTCCGGTAGTGCGTTTGGGCGAGGCAGGGGCGTCGCTCCCAAGGACGCACAACGAAGGCGCATCGGCGAGATGCGTCGAGGCGACGGACACCGGGAGAGGCGTCATCTGCCCGTCGAAACGTCAGCGTACTTGCGGAGCGGACCACTAGTGATCCCCCTTCTGATTGCTGGAGCCGTGGGCCTGACAGCGTCGATATTCGGGACGCCGTACGCGATTCGTTTCCTGCGCAGGCGGGAGATTGGCCAGTTCGTCCAGGAGGACATCAAGGGTCACGCGCACAAGCAGGGCACTCCAACGATGGGTGGGGTGGTTTTTGTGAGCGCTGCGATCTTCGGATGGCTCCTCGCGCATGTTCGGATATGGAGTCCCGATACCGGTTTCAGTCTCGAGATGAGACCGTTCAGCCCCGGTGGGTTGTTGGTGGTGTTTGCCTTGACCGGGATGGCTCTTGTCGGGTTTGCCGACGATTGGGCGAAATACAAGAGGAAACGAAGCCTCGGTTTGTCGAGGTCGGTGAAGTTCGGTTTGCAGTTGGTGATTGCTGCCCTTTTTGCATGGGGCGCATCGCTCGCCGGCGTGGTTACCGAAATCTCTTTTGTCAGACCACTAGGGATCGACCTCGGACCCTTCTTCTTCATCTGGGTGCTACTGATGCTCACGGGAGCGGCCAACGGGGTGAACCTGGCAGACGGCATGGATGGCCTCGCCGCCGGCTCGTCGTCGTTGGTGATCGCGTCGTACACGGTCATTGCCTTCTGGCAATTCAGGAATCCGAATTTCTACGCGGCGGTCGACCCACTCGAGCTCGCCATGGTCTCATCTGCGATGTTCGGGGCACTGCTCGGGTTTTTGTGGTGGAATGCCCCTCCGGCGAAAGTATTCATGGGCGATGTCGGCAGCCAGGCGGTGGGCGGGCTGCTCGCTGCCCTCGCTCTTCTCACCAACACCCATCTTCTGTTGGCTGTTCTCGGTGCGATCTATGTCGCAGAGGTGCTGTCAGTGATACTCCAGGTCGCCAGCTTCAAGCTGACCGGAAAACGGATCTTTCGAATGTCGCCGCTCCACTTCCACTTCGATCTTGGCGGTTGGCCTGAGACCACGGTCGTGATCCGATTCTGGATTCTCACCGGGATCGGCGTAGCCCTGGGTCTCGGGTTCTTCTATGGGGACTTCCTTCGACTCTCGGATCTCCTGTGATCCGGTTGCTTGTCCTTGGCGCCGGAGTCTCGGGCCTGGCTGCCAGTCGTCTCGCACGGAGAAAGGGAGCTTCGGTGACCATCTACGACGAGAAGCCGTCTCCGGAGGCTCTGGTGGAAGGATTTGCCATCGCCAATGGAGGTTGGGACCCGGTGCTTCTGAATGGCGTTGACGTCGTGGTTGCGAGCCCCGGTTTCTCCGAGCGGTCCCTGCCGATTGTCGAGGCCCTCGAATGGGGGATACCGGTGTGGAGCGAGATCGAGTATGCATGGCGTCATTTGCAGCTTTCGGTGATCGCGATCACCGGGACCAATGGCAAGACCAGCGTTGCCGAGGCAACGGCGGCGATGCTGGACGCCTCGGGTCTCAACGCTCCAGCCACCGGCAATATTGGAGCACCGCTGTCTGACTTCACCGATGACGGGTATGACGCTCTGGTCGTGGAGGTTTCCAGTTTCCAACTCAGGTTCACAGAGTCGTTCCATCCGCTGGCCGCTGCGATAACCAATGTTGCCACCGATCACCTCGACTGGCATGGGTCTGAATTCGGCTACCGATCATCGAAGGCATTCATCTATGCCAATCAGACCAGCAGCGACCTCCTGGTCTATGACTGCGACGATGGGGGAGCCACCGAACTTGCGATGGCGGCCCCGTCGGAGACATACCCGATCTCCGGAACCCATCTTCCCTCTGGGGGCGGTGGGGTGCATGAAGGAGCCCTCGTCGTTGGTGACGTCGTGATTGAGATCACCGAGTTGACATCCCAGGACCCGAGTCATCTGGCCAATCTCGCTTCGGCAGCAGCTTTGGCGTTGCGGGTCGGCGCCACGGAGGAAGCAGTGGTGAAGGGTGCCACCGGATACTCACCTGGACCGCATCGACGTTCTCTGGTCCACGAGGCGAATGGAATCCGGTGGATCGACGACTCCAAGGCAACAAATCCACATGCTGCCCTCTCCTCGATTCGGGCACACGACTCGGTGATCCTGATCGCAGGGGGTCTGTCCAAAGGGCTGGACCTCACACCGATCGCCACCGAGCCGAGAGTTCGAGTTCTGATCGGTATAGGTGAGGCGGGGCCGGGGCTCGTCGCCTCTGCCGGCGAACGGGGGAGACTCGCAAAGACTCTCGACATTGCGGTTGAGATGGCTGCTCAGGTGGCCGGGAGCGGTGACACGGTGCTTCTGGCTCCAGGCTGCGCCAGCTTCGACCAGTTCGACTCGTACGCCGCGCGTGGCGAACGCTTCGCCGAGTTGGTCGGTCAAAGGATGGGAAGCCACTCGCAATGACGGCCAACGTCACATCAATAGCCAGGGTGCGGGCCGCTGCGCGAGACAGGGCGGAACTGACAAGAGTCAACAACAGGGCGGCAACGACACTTCTGGTGGTGGTCGTGGTGCTCGTGGTCGTGGGTCTCGGTGCAACTCAGTCGGCGTCGTCGGCCGTTGCTCTCGACAGGACCGAGGACAGTCTCTTCTTCTTCAAGCGCCAACTCGCCGGAGTCGGAATTGGCACGCTCGCCTTGCTCATCACCAGTCGTATCCCGTATCGGCTCTATCGCCGGATCGCGATCCCACTCTTCTTCGTCACGCTTGGACTCCTCGTTGCCGTTCTTCTGGTCGGGACCGAGATCAATGGAGCCACGAGATGGCTGTCGCTTCCGTTCGTGAGTTTCCAGCCGTCCGAAGTGGCCAAGGTGTCCATCGTGTTTGTGCTGGCCTACGTCCTCGAGCGAAAAACCAAGTTGCTCGACCGGTTCAGTCATTTCATCGTCCCGGTTGCGGCGACCTTGGGATTGGTGGGGTTGGCAGTCATCCTGCAACCTGATCTGGGGACGCTCATCGTTATCGGAGCAGCAGCTCTCGCTGTGATCATGGCCAGCGACGCGCCGCTGAAGTATGTACTTGTCCTGGGCTTCGCCGCGATTCTTGCTGCCACTCTCCTTGCCTTCTCCGAGACATACAGGGCCGATCGGATAACCGCCTTCCTCGATCCGTACGCCGATTCATCCGGCGACGGATACCAGGTGATCCAGGGGTATTACGCCTTGGGCAACGGAGGGCTATTCGGTGTCGGTCTCGGAGCGAGCCGGGCGCGATGGTTCTATCTTCCGAACGCACACACCGATTTCATCTTTGCCATCATCGGAGAGGAAACGGGCCTGGTCGGCGGTCTCACCGTGCTTGGCCTCTTTGTCGTCCTCGGGCTCGCAGGTTGGCTGGTGGCGGCCCGTGCTCCTGACCCGTTCGGCCGAATGGTCGCCGCAGGTATCACCGTGTGGCTCTCGTTCCAGGCCCTGGTGAACATCGGTGGTGTTCTGGGTGTCGTGCCGATCACCGGGATCGCACTGCCATTCGTTTCCTTCGGGTCGACTGCCCTGGTGGTTTCGATGGCCGCGCTCGGTGTGCTTGTGAACATCGCTCAAAGCGGTGTCCATGGGAAGCCATGACCTTCATCATCGCCGCTGCAGGTACGGGAGGTCACGTATTCCCGGGTCTCTCGGTTGGGGAGGCGTTGATCGATCTGGGTGTTCCAAGGGATGAGATCCTTTTCGTCGGTGGGGACCGGCTTGCCGCCAAGGTCTATCCCGAGGAGGGATTTTCGTTCCTACAGGTGGAGCTCCGGGGCCTTCAGCGGTCTCTCACGCCAAAGAATCTCATCCTGCCGAACGTCGTTCGTAAGGCAAAGAACCGAATCCATCGCGCCATTGTCGAAGAGGCGGTGCTGGTCGTGCTCGGAATGGGCGGTTATGTCACGATCCCGACGGGCATGGCGGCAAGAAAGGCGAAGATTCCGTTCCTGGTTTCGGAGCAGAATGCCGAGGCCGGCCTGGCCAACCGTATCGCCACCCGTTGGGCTCTTCGAACGTTTGGCTCTTTCCCGCAAACCTCTGGTCTGCCAGACGCCGAGTGGGTCGGCAACCCGGTACGCGAGCCCTTCTGGTCGTTTGATCGTGACGCGCTCACAACCGGAGCGCAGAGACGCTACGGCATCGAATCAGGCGTCCCGGTACTCGGTATCTTCGGTGGGTCGCTCGGAGCGAGCGCGATCAATGAGGCCGTCTCGACGATGCTGGCCGATTGGGACGGGCCTCCACTGGCGGTCGTGCATCTGACAGGTGCTCGAAACTTCGAGGCTCATCAACCGCTCCCGCATGCTCCGAGTGTCCAGTGGGTGAGGGTTGCGTTCGAGGAGTCGATGGAGACCTTTTATGCGATCTCCGATCTTGTCGTATCACGTGCCGGGGGAGCGGTAGCCGAGTTGACTGTGACGGGTACCCCCTCGATTCTCGTTCCGGGTGTCTTCGGCTCGGCCGGTCATCAGATCGGCAACGCCCGCTATTTGACTGAATCCGGAGCGGCCGTCACCTTGTCGGAGTCTGAGATCGGTCTGTTGTCCGATGTCGTCAAGAGCACCCTCTTCAACGATGATTCCCTCCAGGTGATGCGTGATGCAGCCCTGGGAATAGCGAAACCCGATGCAGCCGCCACCATCGCCACGGCGATGATCGAGGCAGTTCGATGAGCCTTCCCTACAAGCGAATACACATCGTGGGCGCCGGCGGCGCCGGGATGAGCGCACTTGCCAAGGTTCTGACAGCCCAGGGATACGACGTTTCAGGGTCCGATCTCCGTGGTGGCGCCACCCTGGAAGCCCTGGCCGGCATCGGGGTTGCCGTGTTCACCGGTCACCATCCAGAGGTGGCCGCATCGGCAGATCTGGTTGTTGCTTCTTCGGCGGTACCCGACTTCGACGAGGAACTCGCTGCCGCAGCCGAAGGAGGCGTACCGACGTGGCGTCGTCCCCAGCTTCTGGAGGCTCTCACCTCCGAGGTGCCAACGATCGGTGCAACCGGGACCCACGGAAAGACGACCACCACGGCGCTGATGATCACCGCCCTCCAGTCGATAGGTCTGGATCCCTCGTTTGTCCTTGGCGGCGATCTTGCCGACTCGGGGACGAACGGTCACTTTGGATCCTCCGACTTGATGGTCCTCGAGGCGGATGAGGCGTTCCGCACGTTCGAGAGCCTTCATCTCGTTGGTCTTGTTGTCACCAACGTGGAGGCCGAGCATCTCGAGCACTTCGGAACAACCCAGGATCTGATCGATAGCTTCGTCTCGGTGGCGGATTCGGTGTCCGGGCCCGTTATGGCGTGTGTCGACGACAGGGGAGCAGCCGAGGTTGCCTCACGTGCTGGGGCGCTGACCTATGGCCAGTCACTCGCTGCCACATGGAGAGTCGAAGATCTCCAGAGGAAGGGGTCCGGTAGCACCTTTCGATTGGTCGGTCCCGACAGAGATGTTGATGTCGAGTTGCCTCATCCGGGGAGACATGTCGCCCTCAACTCGGCAGGGGCGCTGGCGCTTCTCGCTGAGCTTGGTCACGATCTGGAGGCGATGGCACGGGGGCTTTCCGGCTTTCGTGGAGTGGGTCGGCGCTGGGAGCATCGTGGCACGGTTGGCGGGGTGGTGCTGTTCGACGATTACGCCCATCACCCCACAGAGGTCAAGGCCACTCTCGAAGCTGCCGGCGAGGTTACCCAGGGCCGGCTCTGGGCCGTGTTTCAGCCTCATCTGTATTCGAGAACAGAGCGATTCAGCGACGAATTCGGGGCCGCTCTCTCATCTGCTGACGTGGTCGTGGTCACCGACGTTTACGGCGCGAGGGAAGCGCCGGTGCCCGGTGTGACCGGTGAACTGGTTGCAGACGCCGCCAAGTTGGCGGGCGCCGAGGTCTACTACGTGCCCCACCGCGCCGATCTCGCCGAGTTCCTCCTGCCGAGGGTCGACAGCGGGGACCTCGTGCTCACCATGGGGGCAGGCGACATCACTCTTCTCCACACAGAGTTTGCCTCGAGACTCGGTGCGCTGAAGTGACGCCGCTGGAGCATCTGATCGAACAGGGCAAAGTGGCAGAGAACGTGCCGTTGGGGCCTCTCACCACCTACAAGTCAGGTGGGCCTGCCCGATATCTCGCGGAGATCGACGACATCGAGTCGCTGCTGGAGTTGATAGCGTCAGGTGTCACGGCGAGTCACCCACTCCTGGTGTTGGGTAGGGGGTCCAATCTGGTGGTGGCCGATGCCGGCTTCGGAGGTCTGGTAATACACCTCAGCGGTGGTTTTGCCGAAACCCGCATCGAAGGAACCACAGTCACAGCAGGCTCGGCAGTTCCGCTTCCCAGGCTGGCCCGGACTTGTGTCGATCAGGGGCTCCGGGGCCTGGAGTTCTTTGTCGGCATCCCCGGTTCGGTCGGGGGTGCGATCAGACAGAACGCCGGGTGTTTTGGTTCCGAGACCAGGGATCGGCTCGTCGAGGCACAGATAATCAACCTGAGGACCGGCACGATCCGTGCCGACGGTCCCGACGCCCTCGAGTTGTCATACCGCCACTCCAATCTGGGGTCGGATGATCTGGTCATCGATGCCAGATTCGAGACCGATCGAGGCGATGCTGCGGAGGGTCGTCGAAAGATTCGCGAGATCACACGATGGCGACGCGACAACCAACCGGGCGGCACGCTCAACGCAGGGAGTGTCTTCAAGAACCCACCTGACATCTCGGCGGGCGAGCTGATCGACTCCCTGGGTCTCAAGGGCCACCGTGTCGGTGATGTGGCGGTATCCGACAAACACGCAAATTTCTTCGTTGCCGGCCCGGAGGCAACCTCCGAGGATGTGCGGGGGCTCGTCGAGGAGATCAAAGACCGGGTTTTGCAGCTCAGCGGCACCATGCTGGAGCCGGAGATCCAGTTCGTGGGATTCAGGGAGTGACAATGGACCCGAGACTTCTCGAACGCCGCAAGATCGTCGCCGAGGACTCCGCCAAGCGAAACGTCGGACGGCTGCTCAAGTTCATGGTGATGATGATCATCTTGGGGAGTCTCGTTTGGCTTGCCTTTTCGCCCTGGCTGAGCGTCAGTCAGGTGAGAACAGCCGGGATCGTCTCCAGTCGCGCCAACGAGACGTTGGCAGCGAATCGGGTCGTGGCAGGGACGCCGATGATCATGCTGCGACCTGAAGCGGTGGAACAGGTTTTAGAGTCGGACCCGTGGATTCGAAGTGCCCGCGTTCATCGTCAGTGGCCCGATGAGGTGATCGTCCGTGTCGACGAACGGGTTCCTGTCGCATGGTTCCAGACCGCCGGTGGGTGGGCCAGGCGTGACATTGAAGGGGTCGTCGTACCGGGACCAAGCTCACCAGACGACACCATGCCCTGGATACGACTGCCGTGGCTCGACGACGACGATACCGAGAGCTCGCTCTTCGTTCGCGGGGCGGCCGAGTTTGTGGTGAGTCTTCCTGACTCGGCGCACAGCGACTTGACGATGCGTGTCGAAGATGGCGAATGGTGGGCTGTCGTCGATGGTTATCAGGTTCGTCTCGGTCGTCCGGTCGAGATGGCGGCCAAAGCCAGGAGTCTCTTCGTTCTTCTCCAGGAGTCACTAGCCGAGGATTCGATCCTGGTTCTCATCGCACCGACCCATCCTGCGGTTCAGCCGGCCGGTGTCCTGGCGGTCATCCCCCAAGAAGGAGATGAGAATCAGGACGGTGAGGGGAGCGCCGAGGCAGAACAGTCGGACTCAGGTGACTCGGCCACGAATGCCACCGAACCTTAAGGTTGTAGTAAAAGCTTAGGTATTGAGGGTTTACTTAGCGCCGGTCTAACGGTAAACCTCTAGTTCAGAGTTCAAGATCTTTGGC
>JAUXMQ010000110.1 GCA_030623125.1 Acidimicrobiia bacterium | reverse complement strand
TTCTCGGTTGACCCTGAGCAGTTCAAACGCAACTTCTATGCGACATCGTCGTGTGGTGTTTGTGGGAAGGCGTCGATAGACGCGATCCGGGTGACGGGTTCTCGACCCCCTACAGGCCCTGTGGTCGATGTCGAAAAGATCCTCGCTCTGCCGCCGCTTCTTCTCGAGCGTCAGACTGCGTTTCGCTCGACCGGCGGTCTTCATGCAGCTGCCGCTTTTGACCCTTCCGGTGTGATCGTGGCCGTGCGCGAGGACGTGGGCCGTCACAATGCGGTCGACAAGGTCGTCGGCCATCTCGCCCGCGAATACTGGCCTCTCCCGTCGCTGGGCCTGATCGTCTCCGGGCGTGTGTCATTTGAGATCGTGCAGAAGGCGGCCGTGGCCGGGATCTCGCTGCTGTGTGGTGTTTCGGCAGCATCCAGTCTTGCGGTCGAACTGGGTGAGGAGTTCGGGATGACCGTGGTCGGGTTTCTCCGCGACGGAGGGTTCACCGTGTACTGCGGTGAGGAACGGCTCAGGGGCCTAGGGGAGCGGCTCCGCCTCGAATAGGAATTGGCCGTCGGAGTTTCGGAGGTGAAAGTCTCCGCGAATGATCACCCATCGCCCCGCCTGCTGGAGCATGACGATGTGCTCCTCCTCCTGCTCCATGATGTCCTCGTCGTCACAGGCGATCTCGGTCCAGGTGAGCCCGCTGAGCCTCATCACCTGACCGTCGTTGGCATCGGGCACGCCTGATTCGAACTCGTCATACGGGCCTTCGGTCTCCCAGGTTCCCTGGTAGTCATTACAGCCGGTTGTCCCCGAGACCGTCCCGTCTGCTGCGAAGGCGATCGTGATCTCGGTCTTCCAGACATTGGTGAAGGCTCCGGAAGCCAGGACGTAGTTGGTGACGTTCCATTTGGTCCCGGCGAGTTCAGGAGCGGGCACTGCGTTTTGCGTGGCTGTCGACGGCGGTGCGGTGACAGCGGCGGCAGCCGTCGGGGCAGGTGTTGCGGTGGGCTCGTCGACGGTGTCCGGTCCACCACATGCCGCCAGAATGAGGGTGACCGCAATCACGCTCACCCATCGTGAACTCATTGGGCCAAGCTACTCAAAACAAACCGACGACGTCGCCTTCCTTGTCGATGTCCACCTGCATGTAGGCGGGCTTGGCGCCGAGACCGGGCATGGTTCTCATCTCTCCGAGAAGGGGATAGATGAATCCGGCGCCGACTGAGGCCCTAACTTCCCTGACCGGAATCGTGAATCCCGTCGGTGCGCCCTTCAGCGTGGGATCGTGGCTGATCGACAGATGGGTTTTCGCCATGCAGATCGGCAGGTATCCGAATCCTGCCTTCTCGAAGTCGGCGATCTGTCTTTCGGCTTTGGTCGAGTACTCGACCTCGGCGGCCCCGTAGACGCTCTTGGCGATGGCTTCGATCTTGGTCTTGATGGGTTGATCCAGCGGATACAGGTAGCTGAAATCGCTTGGTTGGTCGCACGCCTCGACCACGGCTTCAGCCAACTCGAGAGCACCGTCACCACCCTTGGCATGGTGGTCGGTTGTCACCGCCGCCGTCGCTCCGGCCGCCAGCGAGATTTCCCTGATGAGATCGTGCTCGTGTTTCGAATCGGTGGGGAACTTGTTGATGGCCACTACGACGGGCACACCGAAGCTCCGGGCTGATGCAATGTGAGAACTCAGATTGGCCATGCCCGCCCGCAGCAGTGGGAGGTTCTCCTCGGTGTAGGCAGGATCGAGGGGCCGACCGGCAACGACCTTTGGACCGCCGCCGTGGGTCTTCAGCGCCCTGACCGTCGCCACCATGACGACACAGTCCGGCTTCAGCCCCGATACCCGACATTTGATGTCGAAGAACTTCTCCATGCCCATGTCGGCGCCGAAACCGGACTCCGTGACTACATAGTCACCGAGATGAAGGGCCATCCGGTCGGCAAGGATCGACGAGTTGCCGTGGGCGATGTTGGCGAAGGGTCCGGCGTGGACAAAGGCAGCCTGGCCTTCCAGTGTCTGCATCAGAGTGGGATGCAAGGTCTCCCGCATAAGCACGGCGACCGCACCTGCGACTCCAAGGTCCTCGAGGGTTATCGGCGTCCCGTCCTTGGCCGAGCCGATGACCACCCGCCCACACCGATCCCGGAGGTTCTTCAAGGCGGAGGCGTAGTCGGCACCGTCCACCAGGGCGAGAATTGCCATCAGCTCGCTGGTGGCGGTGATGTCGTAGCCACTCTCTCGTGGTCGCCCATCAGCTGATCCGCCCAGGCCGAGCACGATGTTGCGAAGCGCCCGATCGTTCACATCCACCACCCTGCGCCAGCTGATCTTGTCCGGGTCAATTGCGAGTCGTTTCAGCCCCAACTCTGCCAGTCGCTCATCGGTGAGCCGGCCCTCGTGATACCAGCGGGCATCGATGGCCGCCGCCACCAGATTGTGCGCCACCGTGATGGCATGCATGTCACCGGTGAGATGGAGATTGAACTCGTCCATCGGGACGACCTGGCTGTAGCCACCTCCCGCGGCCCCGCCCTTGATACCGAAAGTGGGGCCCATGCTGGGCTGTCGGATGCATGCAATCGAGCGATGTCCGAGAATCCCCAACCCTTGTACCAGACCAATCGCGGTGGTGGTCTTGCCCTCGCCGAGGGGCGTTGGTGTGATCGCGGTCACGTCGATGTACTTGCCCTTCGGGCTGGACCCGATCCTTCGCAGGGCGTCGAGATGGATCTTCGCTTTCGTGTCTCCGTAGGGAATGATGTCGCTCTCCTCGAGACCGACTTCGAGGGCGATCTCCCTGACGGGCTTCACGTTGGCGGTGCGAGCGATCTCCAGATCACTGGGGAACACCGGGTCAGAACTCAATGTCTCTCATCTCCTAGTCGAGTGCGCTACCACGAAGCAGCAGTCTCCGACACTACCTGTCGATCAGGTCCTTGTCGCCACGCCGATGTAGGCAATCGAGGTCGGTCGCGACAAGCGGAGATGGACTCGCGAGCCCGCCTCGGCATAGGTGATTTGGCTGGTTCGCAGCGCGACGAGAGCCGCAACGGCGGCAGGGAGATGACGTAGCCGAATCGCCACGCCATGGACGTCGCCGACGACCAGTCTGTGACGTTGCGCGAGTTCGCGGAACTCTGTCGGGCGAATGAATCGAGTCCAGTCGTGGAGCTCGGAAGGGAGGACCCGTGTGGGCCAGAATCGTTGGGCAAGATCGATCAGAACCAGACGGCTCAACACCGTGCGGTTGGGCATGGAGAACACGAGAAGGCCACCGGGGCGAAGCACCCGGCTGATCTCGGCAACCACCACTTCGGGGTCTTCGACGTGCTCGAGCACTTCTGAGCAGGTCACGGCGTCGACGCTGCTATCGGAGAACGGAAGACTCTCTCCTGCGGCGGCAACGAATGTGGATCGGACATGGTCTTTGGCTTCCCGGATAGAGGCCATCGACGGGTCGATTCCGATCACGTCGTATCCGGCATCCGACAGGGTCGCCGCCAGGAATCCTCCACCCGATCCGACGTCGAGGACTCGCGATCGGGAATCGACTCCAGCCTTCTCGAGGGCAGTAGTCACATAGGGCCCACGGACCGGGTCGAGCAGAGTGTGAAGCCCATGTAGGAAACTCTCCGGATCCCACCAGCCCTCCTGATCAAATAGTGCCGATGCCGAATCGGTCGGCGTCACCTCGGCGGTTCAGGTAGGCAGTCGACGGCAACGGAGAGAGCCGAGCAGACTTGACGCATCCGCTCGTCGCTGAGACGCCCGAGCCGCTCGGTGAGGGCACCGATCGAGACACTTTCCATCGAGTCCAGATTCACCGCTGATGTTCGTGGGACCGGGTCATCGCCTGGTTCGAGCACCACCTCGCTGGGAAGGTTCCGAATGTTGGTCGTGCACGGTGCGACCAGGCTGCGTCGCAGTCGAGGGATCGCAATGTCGCGGGTTAGGACCACCACGGGTCGACGAGAGACTTCGGGCAGGTCGCACCACCACACTTCACCGCGAGATGGCACATTGCTCATGACGATGACGCGGCTTCCCGGAATGATTTCAAGTCACCCCACTCATCCGGCTCATCAATAGGGTGCTCGTTGTAGGCGCGATAGGCGGCGTCGATCTCACCAGCCCGATACCTGGAGAGCAGCGCTCCGAGCGCTTCGTCGAGGAGCGCGGCGTCTTTTAGCTCCGAACGGAGCCGTCTTGCGTTACTGAGCAGTGCTTCATCCACTGTTGTGCTAATCCTCACCCGTGGCATGCCATAAGTATGCCACAGAAATGCGACATCCGACGACTCGCCATCATCCTTGGCGTTATGGGGGTTTACCGTCGGTGATGTAGATATGACCGAGTCGGCTGGTCCAGCGGTGGGCGCCATCGGGGAGACGCTCGAGTTTCCAGCCGTTGTGTCTGACTATGTGGTCATGACGACATAGCGGGGCGAGGTTCTCCTCTGTGGTGGGTCCTCCATCCGCCCAGGCCTCTCTGTGGTCGAGATCGCAGTCGGTAGCGGGCATGGGACATCCGGGGAAGACACAGGTCGGATATGCCGTGTGAACTCCACGGGTCTGGGCTGCCGATGGACAGCCTTCGGCGTCGCCGATCATCTTGCTGCATGCGGCCTCCCTTTCCGGTCGGGCTTATGACCGCATCGCTGAACAACTGTCTGACGATCATCGTGTGTTGGCACTCGATCAAAGAGGTCATGGCGAAACTGAATGGGCAAATGATTACGCCTGGCTGCGGTGGGTCGAAGACGTCGAAGGATTCGCTGATGCCCTCGGTTTGGCGTCGTTCGACCTTGTCGGCCACTCCATGGGAGGAGCGGTGGCGGCAGGTTTGCAGGTCTACACCCGGACCGGGTGAAACACCTGATTCTGCTCGACGCCTGGTACGCCGACATCGTCTACTCCCCGGAGTGGAAACACTTCTGGACCCTGGTCGCTCAGCTATATCCCGATGACGGCTTCGCATCAAATGAGGACTTCGTCAACACATTCCTGACCTCGTTTCCCCGGGCAGACGCCGATGTGGTCGAAGCGTCGACAGCCATGCTGGTCCGAGACGATTCTGGGCGTTTGCGTAGGCCACGCACCACCGACCCCTCTAATACCTGGGAGTCGCACCTCACCGAGGACGAAGAGAACGAGCTGCGTCGCAAGGTCACCTGCCCAACTCTGGTGGCCCAAGCCGAACACAGCGAAATG
>JAUXMQ010000203.1 GCA_030623125.1 Acidimicrobiia bacterium | reverse complement strand
GCGCTTCCCCGGCCGTGCGGCGGTCGGCGAAACGCATGATTCAGCCGTATCGAGTCACGAAGGTGTGAAGCCAGGGAGTCACGTGGTCGAGATACTCCGCTGCTTCACCAATCGGGAGGGCGCGGGCTGCATAATTCATGAGCATCACCTGTCTGCCGGCATGAAAGCCATCAAGTTGGCTCTCGTCTGCGATTGGCCATTCGGCAACCTCCTCGTAACCACGCCGGAAGGCCTTTCGGATGTCATCTCTCTGGTCGGAGTCTCTCGAATGATAGAGGCTGATCGCCACGTCCTGAGCCGGAAGGGCAATCATCACATCCTCGAAGTCAAAGGCATAAAGCCGACTCCCCGCCACATGGACGTTCCACTCGTGAAGGTCGCCGTGGACTACCTGCGCAATGCCCTCTGCCCAAGACTCCCTGATGACCTTGGCTGCGATCCTCCCCGCCTTCTTGACAAGACCGCGGCGTGGCGCTTCGAAGAGGTGAGCGTAAAGCGGGTCGTCGATGATCACCGGATCCAGTTCGGCGCCGTAGTAGAAGATCCGATCCCAACTCCGCATCTGACCTACTTGTGGTGGCTCCCACGTCCTCCCATGCTGTTGCAACGACGCGGACATCTGACCCAACACTCGATATCCGAATGTTCCGGCCCCGTCTCCCAGAGGGGCGCCGGGCACCCATGTGAAGAGGACACACGGTCTCTCCTTTCCGAGATCGGAGTCGAACTCGTCGACTACGAGGCCGCCTCCGGCGGTGCGAATCGGGGTCACCACGTCGATTGATGTCTCCGCGTTGAGGGCGTCGAGCCATGCCACCTCGAAGTCGATGTTGGACCGGGTATTGGCGTGCGGATTGCCCACCCGGAGAACAAGTTGCCGCCCACTTTCGGTGACCACGCGATACATCACGTTGGAGTGGGTGGCCAGATGCTCGACTTCGCGCGTGAGAAACGGATACTTCTTCAGGGCGCGATTCGCCAGCGGCAACAGGTGGGAGGCCTCTTTGGCTATTCGTGATGCATCCATGACAAAAGATGGGCATTCGACTGCCCACCCTTCGATTCTGGTCGGTCTGGCCCGGGTTACAGGGGTTCTACAGACCCAATTGTCTCGTCGCCACGCCGACGGTGGTACCTATCCCACAGGGCCAGCATCGACGGAAGCACGAAAACCGAGGCCACGAGGGCCAAACCGATGGCATAGACGACGAGTTGGCCCATCTGACGGAACGGAAGGAGGCTCGATGTCATCAGCACACCGAATCCGGCCATGGTGGTGAAGGCCGAACCGGCAAGGGCACCACCGGTGTGTTTCATAGTGGAACGCATCGCCACATCCCCGTCCGCATAGCTCCGGCGGTCGTCGGTGAATCGACGGGTGATATGGATAGTGAATGGCACCCCGATGCCGATGGCAAGAGCGGACAATGTGGCCGTCACGGGGTTGAAGGCAATGCCTGAGATGAACATCAATCCGTAGGTCCAGAGCACAACCAGCGCCACCGGTGCAATGGTGATCACACCGAGGAACCAGCGGCGGTCCTCGATCACGAAGTTGATGATCAGCACCAACCCGGCAACGGCGATTGTGATGAACAACGACCGACTTTGAGACTCTGTCAAAGCCGTCACCACCACGTCGCTGATGATGTTGTTGGAGGTATCAACCGCAGAAGCGCCAAGCTCGTTGACCGGTAGAAACACCTGGTCAAGTCGATCGCGCAGGTCGTCCACCTGGTCGCCGGCCGTTGTGGTGATATCCCAGAGAAGGGCATCGAGGGTGTCTCCCTCGAAATAGATCACTCTGCCGGCCTGATCTGGCGCCAGCTCGAGCAAAACCCGGTAGAGCGGTGTGACGTCCGCATCCGAAGACACCGTCATGTCCTGGCCCATGCCGACCTGTTGTGCCGCCGCCAAGAGCTCAGGCGGGGATGATTCCGGTCCGCCTTGCAGCATCTGACCCAGCAACGCGATCGGAGAGGTGGCGTTGGGGAAATCGCCTTGCAGTGTCTCCATGACCGAAACATCAGGGATGGTCACCAGATCCTGGTTGGCCGCCACTAGCGCGTTATGCACCTCGCCGTCGATCAGCTTCTCGTCGGTGGCTTCAACCAGCACCTGGGTCTGCTCGCCAAACCCGCCACCGAAGTCCGACTCGAGAATCTCGATGGTCTCCACGTAAGGGGAGTCGTCGGGCAGGAAGTCGGTGAAGGAGAACGCCGTGTCGAGCTGGGTAAAGCCGTAGTAACCCGCACCCCCCAGTAGGAGGGCAACAACGATGGTGGGCACCGCGGCGTGCTCGGCCAGCCACGAAAGTCTCTCCATGAGCCTCGGCAACAAACGCTCCCCATGACCTTGAAGTGAGCTCACCGGGAGGGTGCCTTTTCGCTCCGAGCCCCTGTCGGCGAGCATCCTCACCGCGGGCACAAAGGTGAGCATCAGCAGGAAGGCGACAACGATTCCGACCGCGGCAAGGATCCCAAAGTCCTTGAGGGCAGGCACCGGGTTGAAGACATTGGTGAGGAATCCGATGACGGTCGTGACCGTCGCCAGCGCCAGGGCGATACCGACGGTTTTGACCGCGCCGGTCATTGCCCCGTCGACCGACTTTCCTGACCCGATCTCCTCGCGATATCGGGAGGTGAGATGGATTGCGTAATCAACACCAAGACCAATCAAGAGGATGGGACCGATTTGTGTGAGCGAAGAGAAGGCCTCGATTACACCGGCCTGCTCGAGCAGGTATCCGATCCCCTGCATCCAGAAGATGGCCATCACGATGGTGAGCAGGGTCAGCAGCATGTCGGTGACGGTTCGGCGGATCGATGCCAAACGGCTGCCTTCCTTGCCCGGTTTCAGCCAGTAGACGAACAGGAGGATCACCATGATCACCATGAACGCCAGACCGAATAGCTGGCCGATCTCTTGCTGGAAATCGTCGGTGCCGGAGAACAGCAGGAGGAACGAGAACGGTCTGACTTCGAGTTCGGTTTCGATCTCGGTGAGGTCCTCGGCCATCGACGCCTCGGCCGCAGCCTGGGCGTTGAAAGACTCCTCGGCATCGTCCCCGTCGAACGCGGTGACAAACGCAAGGACCATGCCTGAAGAGGCCGACACAGTCTGGGGGTCGAAGTCCTCAGACACGAGCCGGGTCAGGAATGAAATCTGTTCAGGGGGTGAGTTGGCGGGATCGAGGGACGCCATGTAGAAGGCCTTGACCATCTCGTCGGTCATGGCATCGAGTGGGATCTCCTGTGCAGCCATCGCCTGCTCCACTCCGGAGAGGTAGTGAAAGACACCCGGTCGATCCTCACGGTCGGCGACATCGGGACCCACTTCGGATTCG
The DNA here is from genome assembly GCA_030623125.1 of Acidimicrobiia bacterium. Lineage (GTDB taxonomy): Bacteria > Actinomycetota > Acidimicrobiia > Spongiisociales > ZC4RG35 > SZUA-217. The sequence continues at coordinate 9 of JAUXMQ010000203.1, read as the reverse complement.
CGGATGGTG
>JAUXMQ010000126.1 GCA_030623125.1 Acidimicrobiia bacterium | reverse complement strand
GACGACGAGGGGAAAGTGGTCCGATCCCATTGCAGGACCGAGACGGCGATCCACCACCGACAGAGTGTCGCTATGAAGAAGATGGTCTATTGGCACTCTCATGAGAAAGGTCGACGACGTGGGAAAGCTCGGTTGAACTCCAAAACCGAGTTGGGAGTTTCGTAGCGGCGCCCTTGCCATGAGGTTGCGAAAGGGCCATGACCATGGAGTCGCGTTGAAATCACCGACCACAATGAAGCCGTCTTCCTGGTCCGCGGCCCAGGTGGCCGCGAAATCGAGTTGGGCGTCCCTCAACTGCGCTCGATCCTTTTCGGTGGGCGCGAGCGGGTGAGTCGAGAGGACGCTGACCCCTTCGGGCCAGCCGGTCGGCCGGTACATGATCGAAACAGCACGTGGCTGGGCCTCGGCAAACCCGTAGGAGATGGCCTCCACATCCTCGCCTCGAACCATCACCAGGGTGCCGAAGATGAGACTGTCCGACCGAGGGCGAATCACCTGATAGTCGAGATTCGCCGCCTCGATCGCTACTTCCCAGGGTCGACTTGCCTCGTGGAGCAACACCAGATCAGGGTCGACCGTCCTGATGTACTCGATCACGTCCGAGTAGCTCGCGTTTGTCGAAAGAAGGTTGAACGACATCACTCGCAGTGATGGCAAGTCGGGATCGGCCACACCGGGTGACCCGACATACAGGGGAAGGACGAACACCAGGTTGATCGCGGCGACAGCGAGAATCCCATACCCCATCCGTCGCCATCTCGACATCACAACGATCAGGCCCAGGATGACCAGGCTCACTACATACTGCGGTCGGAAGTTGGCGAGAACGTCCAGCCACCAGACCCATCGCCCGGCAAAGGCGGCGAGGGACACCGCGGCCAATGCCACAGCCGGGATGGCTACCAGAATCACCGGGCAAGGCTAGGAGCCCGCTGAACAATGCATGCCACTTGTCTCGACGACCAGCGGCATCAATCAGCAGACTCCTAGTCCTTATCACCAGGGTCGGAGACACCATTGTCGATTGCCCATTTTCTTACGATCCGATACGCCTCCTCCGCCGAATACGGGCCGTCATCGATACGCTTCTCGAGCAGGATGTCCATGATCGCCCCAACCCGGGGGCCGGAATCGAGATCCAGGTAGTCCATTATCTGATTGCCGTCAAGGGGCGGACGCAGTCTCGCCAGCTCCTCCCTGGCAGACAGATCGACGATCCGCTCCTCCAGCTCGTCGATGCGCGCCCGGATTGCCTGTGCCCGACGCTGATTGGCGGTGGTGACATCACATCGCACCAGCTCGTTGAGCCTGTCGACCAGATCACCGGCGTCCCGCACATAACGGCGAACGGCAGAATCGGTCCAGCCCAGCTTGAGGGTATGAGGTCTCAGGTGGAGAAAAACGAGCCGGCTGACATCGTCGACGACCGCCTTCGGATAACGGAGGGCCCTGAGACGATGTCGGGCCAAACGTGCACCAACCACCTCATGGTGATGGAAGGTCACGCCACGGGGACCGTACTCACGGGTATCGGGCTTGCCGACGTCGTGCAGAAGGGCAGCCAGACGGAGCACGAGATCAGGTGATGCCTTGTCCACAACGGCAAAAGTGTGGGCAAGAACGTCTTTGTGTTTGTGCATCGGGTCCTGCTCCATGGCGAGGAGGGGCAACTCTGGAAGAAAGTGATCGGCAAGACCAGTGGACACGACCATGTCCAGTGCCTTGCCGGGAGTGGGAGCCAGCAACAGCTTCGACAGCTCGTCCCTGATCCTCTCGGCCGAGATGATCTCCAGACGGTCCGCCATCATCCGAACGGCCGCAACGGCCGACTCCTCAGTCGCGAAGCCGAGCATGGCCTGAAACCGGAAAAGACGAAGCATCCGCAACGGGTCGTCTCCGAAAGAGACCTCGGGATCGAGAGGGGTCTTCAACAACATGGCCGCCAGGTCTCCAAGACCCCCGTACGGGTCCACCGGCTCGAGCTCGGTCATCGAGAGGGCAATCGCATTCACCGTGAAGTCTCGGCGGCTCAGATCCGTCTCGATGTTATCGGAGTAGGTGACGACGGGTTTGCGTGAGTCGTTGCGGTATATCTCGCTCCTGTATGTTGTGATCTCGACTACGTGTCCGTCCTTTCGGGCCGCGATGGTCCCAAAAGCCTTCCCGATCTCGTAGATGGTGTCGGCCCATCCCGTGAGGAGTTGAGCCACCACGTCGGGACGGGCGCTCGTCGCGAAATCGAAGTCTTCGAGTGGCCGTTCGAGGAAGGCGTCCCTGACCGATCCGCCCACCAGGAACAGCTCCTCACCGGCCTTGTCGAAGATCTCGCTTAGTTGAGCCGGCGGAAGATTCGCGGAAGTGAGGAATTCGAGCCGCTTGGGAATCACGGTCACCCAGGTTATCGCTGCCGGGTGCCGAGATACTCGCGACCCTATCCGAGACTGTTGGTGTTGGTCAGGCGGAGATACCGGCGGCGAGCGCCTTGGCCTTCATCTCGTGGGAATTGCGTGCATGAGGCAGTGCAGAGTCGATCTCGACCTTGTGGTCGACGACGTGCTTGAGCAGCGCTTGATCGAAGGTCTGCATGCCATGAAAGCCGCTTTCCTTGATCACTTCGACGAGGAAGGACGCCTCCTCACCACCCATGATCCACTCCTGTGTTCTCTCGTTGTTCGTGAGGACCTCACAGGCAAGGGTCACCCCGAAGTCCGATGTCTCGATTAGAAGCTGGCTGATGATCGCCTGTAGCTGAGCGGCGAGTTGGCTCCGAATCACTGCCTTCTGCGAGTCGGAAAACATCGATACCAGCCGGCTGACAGTCTCTGCCGGATCGGTGGTTCTCATCGAGGAAATGACCAGATGCCCCGTCTCGGCAGCGTCGATGGCCACTCGGGCCGTTTCCGGGTCAGATAGCTCAGAGACCATGATTACATCCGTGTCGTGACGCATGGCCCCCCGGACCGCCTCTGCCATGTTGGGCGTGTCGACCCCGACTTCGCGCTGCACGACAACCGAGCGCTTGTCGGGGTGGAGGACTTCAATCGGATCCTCGACGGTGAGAATTGCGGCTCCGCGATTGGAATTGATCCAGTCGAGTATCGAAGAAATGGTTGTGGTCTTGCCGGATCCGGATCGACCGGTCACGAGAACGAGACCTGATTTGGCGGCTGCCAACTTCTCGACGATTCGGGGCAACCCCAACTCGGCGAAGGTCCTGGAGCCGGGCACAACTCTCCGCAGGACCATCGAGACCGAGCCGCGTTGTCTGAACGCCGTAACTCGGAACCGTCCCAATTCATGCTTTCCATAGGCAAAATCAGCCGTGCCGACCGTCTTGAAGTCCTCTGCTGCTTTTGGAGTGAATATGCCCTCGGCGTAGGCCTCTGTATCTGAGGGACGCAGTGCCTCGATGCCATCCAGTCTTCGCAGCTCTCCGTCGATTCGCACGATGGGCGCTGATCCAACTTTGAGATGGACGTCGGATGCCCCTGCGGCGACGGCACGTCCGAGAAGATCGTCGATATTGCTTTCCATAGTCCTTCCCGGGTGAATCCCAGGTGATTATCGGCGGATCGGCACAAAGGTTGAGAGAGAAAGGAGAGCCCTGACGCAGTTGGTGTCCTGACAATCTCTTATCCAGAGTCAGAGATTCGGTTCACACCTTCCAGTGGCGCGCTATCGCTTGTGCCGCTCTGTCCGCTGCCTGCCCTGCCGCGGGCGGCGAAACCCCCGTCTCACCGGATATCGGAGCGATGCCCGCCAGCCCCATGAGAGTGGCGATCGTTGACTGCTCCAGCGCCTCCAGGTCGTAACCGCCCTCAAGGGTCGCCACCACCCGGTTCGCCGGATGGGCTTCGGCCACCGCCGCAGCCAACCAGCCGAAGTCGGTCGACCTGAGTTGAAACTCCCCCAGAAAGTCATCGACATGGGCGTCGAATCCGGCGCTGATGAGCACCCAGTCGGGCTCGAACTGCCTCACCACAGGAATCACCAGCTCTCCCCAAGCACGACGGTAGACATCCCCCGCGGTTCCCGCCGGCAGCGGGATGTTGACGGTGGTGCCCTTTGCTGCCCCCTCATCAATATCCCGGATATGGCCGTCAAACGGATAGAACGGATCCTGGTGGATCGATACGTACAGCACCCCAGGATCATCGGCAAGCATCGACTGGGTTCCGTTTCCGTGATGGACATCCCAGTCGAGAATCGCCACCCTCTCCCCATGTGAGCGCAGCAGAGCTGCCGAAACTGCAATGTTGTTGAACAGACAGAATCCCATAGCCCGATCGCGAAAAGCGTGGTGCCCGGGAGGCCTCGAGATGGCGAAACCAGTTGCGTCGGGCCGTGTCCTCAACTCCTCGATGAGCGCCCACACGCCCCCCGCTGCGGTCAAGGCAGCCTGCCACGACTCCTGGGACACGACGGTGTCCATGTCGAGGGCTCCCCCACTCAGCGAGCAGAACATCTCGACCATCTCGATGTAGGAGGCGTCGTGGACGACGGCGAGCTGACTTCGCTGAATCTCCGGGGACTCGATGTCGAAGATGTCGAGTCCACATCCGTCAACTCCCCGACGAACCGCCAGCACCCGATCGGGTCGCTCCGGGTGATTACGACCCGTGTCGTGATGCAACGCTGAAGGGTGGCTCGCAACAACAACCTGCATGGTCATATTCTCCCACACGTGTCCCCCCGGCTCCGTATCGAAG
>JAUXMQ010000264.1 GCA_030623125.1 Acidimicrobiia bacterium | reverse complement strand
TAGCAGTTGGACCTGAACACACCTGAACTCACGCGCATATTTCGCGACGAGCTCGAAGAGCGCTCGAGACGTCTGGTGCTGGGTGCACGGGAACTGGCTGACAAGACTCTTGGCACGTCGTCGATCCCCGACCTGGTCCGAGATGCTCACACCATCAGAGGGTCTGCCGGTCTGCTCGGTCATGATGCAATTCGTGAGGCCGGGACGCGTCTGGAGACCCTTTGGAAAATGGTGGCGGGGGGTTATGTGCCCGAGTCCGGCGTGATAGTTGCGATGGAAGCAACAGCCGGGCGGCTCGTTCCAACTCTTGATGGCCAGGACCAAGAGGCACTGGTTGAGCTTGTCGGGAAGCTCGATTCCACCCTCGAGCATTCAGAAGAGTCGATGGATATCGCTCCCCGTCGCCATCCCGATGAGGGGAACCTGGGGGGTTTGCTCGAATCGGTCTCCGAATCACTCCTGGGTGGCGCCACCCGGGTTGACACCGGCGATCTCTACAAGCTCATCAACCGGATCGTGGAGGTGGCGCTTGACGCCGAGGCCCTCGCCGACCTGTCACTGGTCTCGATTGAGGGTGCCGATCAGGAACTGTTCCGTCGCTCCTGGCGATCTCAGCTCGAGAGGCTGAGCAGCTCGGTCGGCGACATCCAGGACCAAGCTGTTTCGCTGGCAAACGTCTCCTTCTTCGATGCGGTGGCCTCGGTCCCTCAGTTCGTCCGCTATCTGGCCCGGCGTATGGGCAAGGACATTCGTTTTCAGCTTGCCGGAAGTGACGTGCAGCTCGATCGGCAGATCGTTGACCTGATTCGGGAACCACTGAGACATCTCTTGGTCAACGCGGTCGACCACGGGATCGAACCTCCGGATGTGAGGGTCGCGGCGGGCAAGGCGGCAACTGCGACTGTGGTCATAGGGGCAACGGCAACCGACGATGGTGTAGAGATCTATGTTTCGGACGACGGTGCCGGCATCGATTGGGACCGCGTTGCTGAGGTGGGTCATGAGCGTGGCCTGCCGATGATTCCACCGGATCTGTCACCGCTTCTCTTTCACCCAGGTTTCTCGACTGTGGATGCCATCACCGACTTCTCCGGGTCCGGGGAGGGCCTATCCGAGGCGCTCCTGGCAGTCGAGAGGGTCAACGGCGCGATTCACATCGAGTCGGCCAAGGGGAAGGGAACCGTTGTGACCATGACCCTCCCACTCTCGATGGTTCTCCAGAACGTCGTGGTTGTTGCGCTTGGAGACCAGTTTTGGGGTCTGCCTGAAGCCGCGGTGGAGGCCTCCATGCCCCTATCGAAGGCAGAGTTGAGCACGACGTCGAGTGGACGTGCAGTGCGGTTCAGAAGCTCTGCCATCCCCTGTGTCTCACTATCGCTGGCCGTTGGAGCACCGGAGCCGGAGGATGAGGCTGAGCTCCTGGTGGTGAGCACACGGTCTGGGATGGTGGCTGTAACCGTCAGTGAGATCGTCGATCGGCGGCGTGTTGCAGTCAAGAATCTGGGTCCAATTCTCGATGGCGCCGGACACATCACCGGTGCCGCACTTCTTGGTGGCGGTCAGGTTCTGGTGGTGCTCGATCCCAGTTTTCTGGGTGCAATCGCAAGACAACGCCCTCGGCTCGTTGAGGGCAAGCCCCGGGTGTTGGTGGTCGACGACTCGGCTGGTGTTCGACAGCTTCTTTCGGCAACGCTGAACGGAGCAGGGTTCGAGGTCGAGGTGGCCAGCGGAGCAAGAGAGGCTGTGGTCGCTATGGCCTCGGACGGATTCGCTGCGATGGTCGTTGACTACTCGATGCCACGGTCCAACGGTGTCGAGCTGGTTCGGACAATGCGTGCCTCCGATATCAAAGTGCCGATTGTGATGGTCTCCGGTGTTGCTACCGAGGAGGAGAAGAAGGCCGCTTGGGCAGCTGGAGTCGACGCGTATCTCGACAAGTTCGACCTGCGTCAGGGGGTTCTGACCAGGACCCTCCGCCAGCTCATCGGGCTTGACGATGCCGACACGGGCTAGCCGGCACATCGCTTCAGGCTTCTGGCTGGCAGGCCGATAACTCCAATGCATGCCTGATATTTCGCGTCTATCTCAATACCTGATATATCTGCCTGTCATTGTGGGACTCGCAGCCCTGCTGTGGGCGTGGCGGCTGGCATCGCAGAGTCGTGAGAGGGAACAGGAGGTGATTCGTCTCGCCGATGAGGCGCACACCTTGAAGAACGATTTTGTTGCAATGGTCAGCCACGAGCTGAGGACACCGCTGACGTCAATCGCAGGGTTCGCCGACACCCTTGTCCAGTCATGGGAGGAGCTTCCCAGGGAAGAGGTCGACGAGTTTCTCTCGATCATCAACCGACAGTCCATCTATCTTGGCGACCTCGTCGAGGATGTTCTTGTCATCCCACGTCTCGAGGCCAACCGACTCCGCCTCGATCCAGAGCTGTTTGACCTTGGTGATCTCATCGAGGATGTCGCCCTCATGGTGTTCCCCAACGGTGAGAAGAAGACATCGCTCGTGTCACT
>JAUXMQ010000057.1 GCA_030623125.1 Acidimicrobiia bacterium | reverse complement strand
CCGTTTGATCGGTGACGACGGTCGCCTGGCTGCCCCAACAACGACAGGCCTCCCAGCCTCAACACGTCCGATTTCTTCGTTTGGGTTTCACGTGGTCAGGAAGCTCTGGTCGAATTACCTATCCGGGACGTGTTGCGGGTCCACGGACGCACATTCTTCAGGGTTCAACTCCTGGACTGGCCAGACGATCATGTCCTTTGCGAGAGTGGGGATGGCAGCCCGTGTTGGGGTTCGCGGCATATCGACCGACCTCTCAGTCAGTCAAACCGGTCGAGCGCAGCTCATTTTGGTCGAGTCGAACGGGCCACGCCGAGTGTGACAATCGAGGCGATGCTCAGGCAAACCCCAACCGTTGTCCAGCTTGCGGCCCGAGACACGTTGTCGATTAGCCAACCCAGCACCAGGGGCCCTAATCCCGCGCCGAGAAACACTCCCGCCTGTGTGATTGCCGAAGAGGCGGCCGGTGTCCCGATGTTGGCGTTCACCACGGTAAATGTCATCAATCCCGGCCAACCCCAGCCGGTTGCGAACGCCAGCAGAACAAGCCCAACAAACCAGACCCCACCGGCTCCGCCGAGCGCAAAGAACACCAGACTTCCAACACCCATCAACACTGCGAGACCAGTGAAACCCCGGGACCGGCCACGATCGGTAAGAGCTCCGGCGGTTACCCGGGTGCCGATGCTGACGAGCGATCCAAAAAACAGAAGCAAGCCGGCCCCGGACTCCGATAGGGATGCCTCCACAGCCGCAGCGATCAGGAATGTGCTCAGCAATACAGCGGCCCAGGTTGCCAACGCCGCTGCAGCTGCCAATGCCACGATCTGCGAGGTGGACATCGCAGCCGCCCCGCGGGTCAAGTTCTCGTCGCCGGTGAGATCAATCGGATCGTCGTTGTCCGATGCCATGAGGAGCCATATCAGCGGTAGAAGCAGAGCCGCGAAAGCGAAGGCGAATCGCCACCCGATGGTGAGTGCAAGCGTCGGCACGGCCAGACCTGCGAGAAGGGTCGAAGTCGGGATCCCGCTGTGCTTGAGGCCGAAGATGAGGCCCCTCCTCTCCGGTCGGACGAGTTCGGCGAGAGCCTTATTTGCTGACGGGTTCGCTAAGCCGTAGACGGCCCCACCGGCGACCATCAACAGCGAAAGGGATACAACACTTCTCGCGAACAGTGCAATTCCTACGAGGATCAGCGCTGAGGTGAGCGAGTTGATCCGCATGGAAGCCCGCCATCCGATCCGTTCGACCACACGACCCAGCCCGGCGGACGAGATCGATGCAGTCAAGAAGAAGAGGGCGGCGGCGGCCCCAAGACCGGTGGTGGTCAACGCAATATCCTGCTCGAGTTGAAGGAAGGTCGCTCCCACCAGGAAAACTGGTAGTGCGCTCAGGGCGACGATCAGGATCGCCAGCGCAAGTCGCCGCCAGGGGAGTTCTGTCACCCGGGTGTGTGAGGCATCGGCCCCATCATTCCGGCTGAAGCGGTGTGCTGAGGGTTTGTCCCGGTGTTCTTATGCCACCCCGGTTCGGGCCGACATCGATGTTGCCGAACCGTTCGGCGATGACAGGAGCCAGGGGTCGGGCGTTGGGCGGTGTCAGCCAGAGGCGTAAAAGGTGTCGTTTGCGTTCGGGTTCCGGGTAGTCCTCGTATGTGGTGCGGGAATGGAGCACCTGATGGTTGTGGATGAACTGCATGTCACCGGGTCGGAAGTCCATGTCGATACGGATGGGGTCGCTGTCGGCAAGCTCATCAACCATGTCCATGGCCTCGATCTGCTGGTCGGTCAACCTCGGAACATCGTCGAAACGCTGGGCACCGGTGATGAAGTCCCTGTTGTAAGTGGTGGTGAGGAATCCCCCGTAGGGGTTGACGATCGGCATCTGATAGTGCGGACCCTTGCCTTCGGGGATCTCCCCCTTGCGATCCAGGAAGAACGGCTCGGTTAAGACCTCGACGAGGTCAGGACGTGATGTCACCATTTCGTTGTAGACCGTTACGGAGCTTGCAATCTTGGAGAGGCCTCCGGACTTTGCCTTTTGAAGGCAGAGAAGTCCCACGATGTCACAGGAATCGGTGTGATAGAGGTGGCGGGCCGTGGTCCCATAGAGCCGGTGGGTCGGGTTGCCTGGATCGAGCCCTATGTCTCTCACGTGACCCAATACATGGCCTTTGGCGTTCTGGGGAATGGGCCATCCAAAATAGGATCCGATCAGAAAGTAGGCAATGGCAGATTCTTCGATCGTGAAGTCTTGGACCGGAAGGCCCCGGATAAGTGCGAACCCTCTTCCGTTGACGACGTCCTCCTGAATGTCGTCGAGGGTTGCCCCCAAACCTTGAAGCGGAAAAATCTCCTTGTTGACACCCAGGATTGGGCTGTCGGAGTCTCCAACCGCCTCGATGGCAGCTTGGATCTCTTCCAGATCTTCGGCGTCGAGTTCGTACATCCACTCGTCGGATCGTGGAGCCATTTCACGGCCGTACCAGGCCGATGGACCGTCCACCGTTGTGTATTCCCACTCTGACTGGCTCATAGTCTGACTGCTCCTTAACTGTGAAGATCCAACTGCGAAGATACCGTGGCGTATCCAACAACGTGAGTGAAGTGAGCCAGCCTCCCCTTTCTGACCTGAAAGTGATCGATCTCAGCCGGATTCTCGCTGGGCCTCTGTGTGCGATGCTGTTGGGAGATCTCGGCGCCGACGTCATCAAGGTCGAAAATCCCGATCGGGGAGACGACACACGAGCTTGGGGGCCACCGTTCGCGGGAGGGGAGTCGGCTTATTACCTCCATGTGAATCGGAACAAGCGAAGCCTGACCCTGAACCTGAATGAACAGGCCGGAAGATCGATTCTGGCTCAGCTGATCACATCGGCAGACATTGTCATCGACAACTTCAAGCATGGGACGCTCCCGAAATGGGGTTTCGACGAAGCGTGGTTCGAAGAACAAGCTCCACAGGTTGTGCGATGCACGATCTCTGGTTACGGCACATCCGGACCAGGAGCTGGGATTCCCGGTTACGACTTCATCACCCAGGCCGAGAGTGGTCTGATGGCTATCACCGGCGAGTCAGACGGCGAACCCATGAAACTCGGCGTTGCGATCGTCGACTACTGCGCCGGTTTGATGGCAACAGTGTCGATCCTTGCTGCAATCGAATCAAGGAATCAGACCGGCCGCGGGCAAGCCACGGAGGTGGCTCTTGCCGACACCGGACTGCAGATGCTCGCAGCCATAGCCTCCAACCATCTCATCTCAGGTGAGCCGGCACAGCGTTACGGCAACGGCCACCCCAACCTTGTTCCGTACCGAACGTTCGAGGCCGCTGATGGCGTGTTTGCGCTCGGTGTTGGGAACGACACCCTGTTTCGAACGTTGTGCGGCATCGTGGGCCACCCTGAATGGGCAGACGACCCCAGGTTCGTCCGTAATCAGGATCGTGTGGTCAATCGCGAAGCGATCGAGTTGCTGATCGAAGACGTCACCGTCACAAAACCCAAGGCTCACTGGATAACGGCCTGCAGGGAGGCAGGGATCCCATGCGGACCGGTCAACACCGTTTCCGAAGCCCTGTCCGACCCTTTGGCAGCTGAGCGGGGGGTAGTAACCGAGATCCAGCACCCAACTATCGGGATGATGCGCACACTCGGGCTTCCCATACGTCTGGACGACTCCCCGACCGAGATTCGTCGTCATCCTCCGCTGCTGGGTGAGCACACCGAGGAAATATTGGGCGAACTTGGGTACAGCACTGAGGATGTTGCGCGGCTGCGCAGCGACGGTGAGGTCTGAGATGAATTCAGGCAGATCAAAGGGAGAGGAACAGATCAATGAGACCTCTTCGCTCCGGATGACAGCAGCCCGTCTCGGGTCCATCGGAGTGTGGAGCGGTCGTCCACATCGAGCGTCGATTAGCGAGGCCAAAGACTCCGTTTTGATGTGGGAAGAACTGGGGTACGGCGCAGTTTGGATCCCCGAACCACCGGCATAGCGGTGATCTGGAACCGAGACCCAACGGCCATGGTCAACTCGGGCAGGACTCTCGAAGAAGCCTTCGCTCACCGCTTTGTCTTCGGTGTCGGTGTGAGTCATAGAGACTCGGTCGACGGTCGAGGAGCCAGCTACGTAAGGCTGGAGCAGACCATGTCTGCATCCAGGTTGTGCCTGTCGATGGCTCCGGCGAGTCGGAAACCCTCGAAAGGCTGGCGTCTGTCCTGCTCTAACCGACCAACCGCGCCGAAGCTGCCGAACCGGCCAGGAGGCCTAGTCCTAGGGCACTGAGCAGGCCGTTACCTGACACGTAGCCGTACGAGCTATCACCGGAAACGCCAACAGCCGCTCCTCCCGCCGCGTAGAGACCAGGGATAGGGCTCCCGTCACGGAGCACGCCGCCGTTCTCATCGACCATTAGGCCGCCCTGAGTATGAAAGAGGGCTCCGGTCACCTTGACCACCGCATATGGCGGCTCGAGTGTGTGTGCCCAGTTCGACCTTTCGAACGGATCCTCTGATCCATCCAGGGCCGAGCGCCGCGCCGTATTCAGGGTTTGGCCGATGTCCTCGGCTGCACATCCGATCCACGATGCCAGCGTTTCGACGTCGTCCACCCACTTGACGGCATCCATCGTCAAAAGGTCCTGATAGTCGGCGAATGGTTCCGCCTTTTCGTGGATGTGCTGATCGAATACCGCCCAGGCGACGCTCCCGGGTTGAGCCAACACGTTCACCGCAGACTCCGAGTACCCAATGGTCTCGTTCTGGAATCTCTGACCGTCCGAATTGATGAGCAGCGCACCGCTCATCATGGTCGTCCACGTGAGGAGCACTCCATGCGGGCTGGCAACCGAGCCGTGGCCTTGATAAGCCCCCAGACTTGCGGTGTCAGTTCCAAGACTCTCCCCGATTCGTAGAGCATCACCGAGGCTTCCATCCCCGCCGTGATAGAGGCCATCAGCGATCTCCGGTATGTAGCGACGCACCATCTCCTCGTTTGCGCCAAAACCGTTGGTGGCGAGAATGACCGAGTTGGTAAGGATCACGTCCTGTGACCCGTCCGGGCGAGTGGCGGTGGCTCTCAGAACATCCTTGGCCTCTTCGACGCCGGTCAGTCGACTGGGCACTACAAGAGTCACTTGGGATCTGGCGGACACAGCGTCGAGTAGATGACGATGAAGGGTGCGCCCCGACCGGTCCGGAACACAATGATGTCTCAGTCTCGAGTTCCCCGGAAACCAAACGTCGGTAACCAGCTCGAGGGGGACCGAGCAGTCGTCGGCCAACCACTCCACCAGCCGTGGAGAGACGTCGCTCAACGCTCGTGCCACTACCGGATCGGCCTTGCCTTTCGTCTTGGCCATGATGTCGCCATATAGAAGGTCGGGTGAGTCGTCGATCCCAGCCTCCTTCTGCCACCTGCTCCCGCCCGCAGGGATCATCGAGGTGCTCATTGAGGTATTGCTGCCGGATCGGAACGTCTCGTGGGCTTCGAGCAGCAGAACGGAAGCCCCGCTGTCGGCAGCGGCGGCGGCAGCGGCCAAACCGGCGGCGCCGGCGCCCGCAATAACGATGTCGACGTCGGTGGTTCCCATCAGCTCACCCTATTCGTTAGGTTCGACAGCAATGTCGTCCGACGTCTTCAAAGTTCTGGTGCTCGTGCCGTTTCCGATGAGTTCGGACCAGTTGGCCAAGCGGGAAGAGCAGAGAGACGAAGCGAACCTTCCCAACGACGTTCAACTCCACTACAAGACAACGAAGGCCGCTCCTTCCAACTATGTGTCGGCGATGGACTACGTCATTGCCGACATCGGTCTTCTGGAGGCCGGATTGCACGCCGAAGAGGATGGCTTCGACGCGGTTTGCATCGACACTGTGAGCGACTCCGGTGTGGCGGCGCTTCGCTCGATGCTCGACATACCGGTGATTGCTCCGGGAAGGACGATGTTCCTGACAGCGCTGATGCTTGGTCGGCGTTTCGGGGTTCTGTCCATGTGGGAGCGATGGTTCGGCCTGTATGAGCGCACGTTGAGAGACCTGGGAATCGAGGATCGGTGTGCCGGAATCCGATCGATCGATACCCAGCCTGATAGTCGCAATCTCCTCACCGGCAAGGAAGAGGACATCCTTCCTCTTCTGCATGACGCAGCCGTCCGTTTGGTCGAGGACGACGGTGCGGACGTGATCTGTTTGGGTTCGACGACGATGCATCAAGCCCACGAATATCTGCAGCAGCGGTTACCGGTGCCGATCTTGAACCCGGGCCCGCTCTCTTATCTCACTGCCGAGACCACTCTCGCACTCGGTTTAGCGCAAAGCCGGAAGGCCTATCCGAGCCCTTTGGTGTCCAAGACCGACATGATTTCCGAGATGCTCGAAGCGGCGGCGCGATCCGAACAGACGACGGACCCAACATGAAACGGGTTGCTGTCATCGTGCCGTTCGCCTTGGGGGAGGCTGATCTCGCCAGACGACGCGCCCAGACGAGCGAAGTGCGGCTTTCGGCGGACATCGAATATGAGTTCCTCCCCGTCAAGGGTGGCCCTTCGAGCTTTCAGAGTCACCACGACTGGCTGCTACTCGATGTTGCCGTGCTCGAAGCTGGGATTAGTGCGGGGGAGATCGGGTTCGACGCGGTGGTTGTCGACACGGCCAGCGACTCAGGTGTCGACGCTCTTCGGTCGGTCCTCGATGTCCCCGTGGTTGGCCCTGGTCGGTCGTCGATGCTGTTCGCTTTGACCCTGGGGAAGAGGTTTGGCGTTTTGGCCCAGTGGGAACCTGCGCTGGCCCGTGTCGACAAGTCGCTCACCGAGTGGGGTCTTCGTGGCCACTGCGCCGGTGTCGAACATTTCGACACCGAACCGGACTTCGAGAAGCTGATCGGAGACAAAGGCAGCGAAGTGATACCGAAAATGGAGGCAGCCTGTCGCCGTTTGATCGAGTCGGGAGCGGAGGTGATATGCCTCGGTTCGACCACGATGCATGAGGCACATCGAGTTCTCGTCGAACGTCTACCGGTGCCGATTGTCAACCCGGGGCCTCTGTCCTACAAGCTCGTTGAGCTCTTCCTGG
>JAUXMQ010000002.1 GCA_030623125.1 Acidimicrobiia bacterium | reverse complement strand
GCATCCGCGGTGGCGCAAGCTCTGGCCGATACTGACAGCGACCTTAGAGCCGCTCGTGCGCACCTCCGCCGCCTCGAACAGTGGGCCGAGCGCAATTCACAACAAGCCCAGAAGCGATCGCAACTCGGCGACCTCGCCATGAAGGCCCGAAGCTGGCTTGCCAACGCAGACCCCGTCCAACGCCGGCAGGTCATGGAACTCCTCGAGCTCAAGGTCAGCATCATCGACCGTGACCATTACGAGATCACCGGCTCCGTCCCACTTGACGACCTGGTCGCGGTGAAAACAGCTTCGCCGGGGCGAGATTGACCGTGACGGTCCGATTCGGGAACCGCATTCCCGAAGAGGCCACCGCTGCCCTGACTCTGTCCTTGGCCTCGCGCACCGCTGTGTCAGGAAGCCCGCTCAGCTTGAACGTGTCCTGCTGACGGCCTACGTGAACCTGCACCTCTACCGGTCTGACGTCTCCCCCGACGAGCGCCACCGATGTGGTCGCTGCGTACATGCCAGCCAACGTACGGGGCGGCTGGGACGAGATCTAGAGGCTTGCACCCAAACCCGACGTCTCTACGGGACCCGACTCCGCATGACCGATTTCCTCGCGCGTTGCCTTCTCAGCCCACGATGGCAACCGACCCGTGACGGCGGCTGTCGGCATGACCGTGTAGCAGGCCACCCTCCAACGCAGCGCCGTTGACTCCCCCGAAGTACATGTGCCGACCGTCGAAATGCCTCAGGGGATACTCGACGCCGTCGAGATCGAGACCGGGCTCCACCGCGATGCGAACCCCCCAGTCACCAAACTCCGGGTGAAGACGCGGCTGCTCGATCGCAGCTTCGAGATCCATCCCACCCACCAGCCACTCCAGGGTGACCACGAGTGCGCTGGTGATGCGGTCGGCTCCCGGCGTGCCGATGGCGACGACGTCGTCACCGGATCTAGCCACGGTTGGAGCCATGTTGGACATCATCACCTTGCCCGGCCGGTGGGCATCGGGCCCACCCGGAGTCAGCTCGATCTCACCCACGGCGTTGTTCATCAGCAAACCCGTTCCCGCCGGTGTCACACCGGACCCATATCCGGCGGAACAGGAAACCGCCACAGCGCCGCCATCCTCATCGACCGCCGCGATGCTGACGGTCGACGGCGAGCGAAGACCTGCTCTAACCAGCACAGTGTCGGCTGCGACTTCGAGGTCGGCATGTGGCTCCAACTCCTCTGCCCTCATCGTGTACGCGCTGACAAGAGCATCCGCCCAGACAGTGGGGCCCGTGTCGTCACTCCTCGCGATCTGACTCAGAGCAAGGGCAACGGTCACCCCTCCCACCGCAGGAGGCGGGTTGAGCGTCAAGCTCCACCCCCCGATGTCTACGAGGAGAGGATCTCTAGGCACGGCTTGATAGGAGGCCATGTCCTCTCGGGTCAGTTGCCCTCCCCTCACCTCCAGGTCGGCCACGATCGTTCGAGCCAGGTCTCCTTCGTAGAACACACGGGCGCCCTCCTCTCCAATGTGTCGAAGGGTCGAGACAAGACCCTCGAACAGCACGGTCTCCCCAACATCGCGCAGTCGCCCATCATGGGAGAGCGCGCTCCGCGCGGTGGGGTCGGCGGACAAAATGGGACCAAAAGCGTCAAGAAGGTAATGGTGCGCGGCCTGACCCAGCGGAAACCCATCTGCCACGGTCACAGCGACCGCCTCCATGAGCTCATGCCAGGGAGCGGTTCCAAACATCTTCCAAGCCAGCTCGAACCCGGCGAAGACACCAGGCACGGCAACGGACCCGGCGTCGACCAGGGTGGTGACGCCGCCTCCATAATCCATGGTGATCTCGCGCATGTTGGGGTCGCCGGAGAATCCGATCCCCGGATATGACATATAGCCATCGATCACCACGGCATCGGTGCCGGGCACGTCGATAGTGAGGAACCCCCCTCCCCCCGGCGAGCAGATCCCCGGCTCGGTGCACATCGCGGTGAGCGCAGCGACGATAGCGGTGTCTACTACGGAGCCACCCGCATCGGCAATGAGACCGGCGGCATCTGTAACGAGTCGGTTGGGTCCGGCTACGGCGATGCGTGACATCGTTCCAGGCTAGAGGGATGACATAAGCTTCATCACATGGAAGACAACGGTCTCGAGACGGCAATCGAGGAGGCGCGTCTGGGGCTCGAGGAAGGTGGCATCCCGATCGGGTCGGCCCTCGTCATTGACGGTGAGGTCGTCGGTCGAGGACATAACCGCCGGGTGCAACAGGGCTCAGTCATCCTCCACGGCGAGATGGACGCCCTCGAGAACGCAGGCCGGCTGGATGTCTCGGCATATCGCCGCTCCACGATCTACACGACGCTCTCGCCATGCGAGATGTGCTCAGGGGCGATCCTCCTCTACGAAATCCCTAAGGTCGTCGTCGGGGAAAACATAACCTTCATGGGCGCCGAGGACTATTTGCGGTCCCGCGGCGTAATCGTCGAAGTCGTTGACGATCGGCGTTGCGTCGACCTGATGGAGAAGTTCATCAAGGCCCGCCCGAACCTGTGGAACGAGGACATCGGCGCGAATTGACTGCTATTACTCACCCCGCCAATCGGGCTCACGCTTCTCCAGGAATGCCGCCATCCCCTCTTGGACGTCGGCTGTTCCCATGGCTATTGCCTGAGACTGACCCTCCCAACTGAGGCTCTCCGCAAAGCTCGACTCGAACGACGCATCGAGACCCTGCTTGGCAAACATCTGGGCTATCGGCGCACCCTCCAGAAAGCCCTGCGCCATGTTCTGAGCGCGATCAGCAAGCTGATCCGACGGAACCAACTCGACTACCAAACCGATAGCAAGGGCCTCTTCCGCTTCGACGATGCGACCGGAAAGGGCAAGCTCCTTGGCGCGTTGCAACCCAACGATTCGGGGCAGGAGCCACGTGCCACCGAAGTCGACCGTCAGTCCACGTCTGACAAAAATCTCCGAGAACCGTGCCCTGGTGCTGGCGATGACAACGTCACAACCGAGAGCCAGATTCATCCCCGCGCCCACAGCCACACCGTCAACGGCGGCGATTGTCGGTTTGGTCGTGCGATGAAGGGTGGAGGCCGCCTCTCCGACGGTCTTCATCCTCCGGTGTCGATGGGTAACCGACTCCCCCATTGCGGACCCGCTCCGGTCCAGGTCGGCGCCGGCGCAGAACTCACCACCGGCACCGGTGACTATCAGCACCCTCGCCTCGGACTTCTCGAAATCGATGAACGCATCCCGCAAGACCACCCAGCCCTCGGGAGGCACCGCGTTCTTCCGTTCCGGCCGGTCGAA
Organism: Acidimicrobiia bacterium; assembly: GCA_030623125.1. Lineage (GTDB taxonomy): Bacteria > Actinomycetota > Acidimicrobiia > Spongiisociales > ZC4RG35 > SZUA-217. The sequence continues at coordinate 10,414 of JAUXMQ010000002.1, read as the reverse complement.
AGTCAGTGTGCGTATCTCACCGTCGTCTGTGGTCAGGAGCCAGCTCATCGGTGTGACGGTAGACAGTACTTCCAGACGGTTACCGTTTCAGCGTGGGATTCAACCCTTTCCGAGCCCAGGAGAAATCGGCCCTGGATATAGCCGTGGTGGTCATCGCGGTACTGGCGACATTGGCGGTCATCGCGTGGGCGATCTTCTCGACATAACCGTCAATCCGATCCAGCCCTACCAGGCGAAGAAGGAGTACCTCTGCCCGGGATGCGAGACGTCCATCCCGCCCGGCACGTTCCATCTCGTTGTGATCCCGGACGAGGCGGCGGACATGCGTCGTCACTGGCATCACGGTTGCTGGCACAAGGAACTACGTCGTCGCTTCGGCGCTGAGGGTTAGGCGTCGCGACGCCGAAGTCCCCACCAGGTCAGCCCAAAACCGACGAGAGCCCAGCCCAGCGTGATGGCGACTGCGTGGGTCAGTGAGAGGTCAGCGCCGGGTATGAACACACTGAAAGGGCCGTCGCCTCCAACGTCGAACATGCCATTGGAGGCTGCTGTCAGGGATACGTTCTCGTAGGGGCCGATGAACGGAGCCAGGATGCTGTCCAAAAACGAGAACCCGAGGGCGATTCCCATTGCGGGTCCGATGGACCTCGTCATGGCGACCGCCCCCAGCCCGATCGATGTCCAGGCGACAGCGATCAGGGCAAACCGCCAGACCAGGCCGAGCCACTCAGCCAAATCCGGGGCGCCCGACCCTTCTGCGGCAAACCATGTAACCACAGCCCACAACGCGGTTCCGAACAGAAATGCAAGCCACGAGGCTGTCGAGAAGATCAGCAGTCGGGAGCCGACATGGTTCAGCTTTCGGGAATCCCTGGTCAATGCAGTCGCCCAGGCCGTCCCGCCCAACTCACCGCCCAGCACCGCGGTCGCCAGGATGACTGCAAACCACCATGCCTGACCGGCGACCTGTTGTGCGCCGAACACAAAGGCATCGGGCCGCTGTGGCACCGGAGAGTCGCCGCCAAACTCGGGGATCGCCGGTAATACGACGAAGAAGAGGACGGCTGTGAGCGCCATCAGGAACCCGAGGATGAGGAGCATCACGGGGAACAACTTGCGTCGGCTCATCTTCAGGTACTCGGCGTGAATGAGACTCATGCCCTCTCCTCGCCGGTGATCCCGAGAAACAACGATTCGAGCGAGGTTCGCTCCGGTCTGACCTCGCTCGGGTAGAAGCCGGCTTGGGCAAGCGCCCTGACTATGTCCGCTCCGTCCTGGGCGTCGACGACGAGCCCGCCATCGTCTTTCCGGCTCTCCATTCCCACGGCCAACAGAACCTTGGCTGCGGCGTCGACGTTGTCGACAACCACCCGGATCATTCCGCCGTCAAGCAAGTCCTCGAGTGGCCCCTGAGTTATGAGCCGACCGTGATCGATCACCACCACGTGGTCGGCAAGGGCCTCGATATCAGCCAGATCATGACTGGAGACCACAACCGTGCGACCCTCATCGGCCAGGGCTCGAAGTCTCGCCCGGAAGGCATGCTGGCCTGCGGGATCGAGACCATCCAGTGGCTCATCGAGCAGGAGCAGTTCCGGCTGACCAAGTAGTGCGGCCGCCAAGGCCAGTCTCTGTCTCATCCCCTTCGAGTACTCGTCCACTCTGCGATCGGCATCGCTGGAAAGAGCGACAAACTGGAGCATCTCTTCGATGGTGTCATGACCGAATCCGAGAGTGTCGGCGGCGATCCGAAGATTCACCCGCCCGGTGTGCGCCTTTATGAGCCCCGGCTCTTCAATGATCGCGCCCACCTTCTTGGTGATCTGCGGGAGATGGCGCGGCACCTCCATGCCAAGAATCTCGATGTCGCCCTCGTTTGGCCGGGTCAACCCGAGCAAGGATCGAAAGGTAGTGGTCTTGCCGGAGCCGTTCGGACCGAGAAAACCGGTGACCTGGCCCGCGGGAATCTCGAAATCGAGCCCTCGCAATGCCTCCGTTCGTTTGTACCTCTTGGTGAGCCCGCAGACTCTGACGGCTGCCGAGGACAAACTCATGTTCTAGAACATTAGGAAGGAGCGAAGCCGACCGTCAATTTGGCCCGGGAAGCCAATGAACGTCGAATCCGGAGCGGTCGACGCGAATACCGAGGAAGTCGACCCGGTCGGCGTCAATGCCCCGGGCGAGATTGGTGACGCGGCGTCGTTTTGCCTCGCCAACGGCGTCGATCGGATCCGACCCGTGACGGGTCGTCCTCACTTCAACGACAACCTTGCTGTTTTGGTCGATCGCAACGAGATCGAGCTCACCACCGGAGATCTCGAGGTTGAAGCCAACGATGTCGAGACCGTGGTCGGCAAGAAACCAGGCAGCCAGCCTCTCGCCAAAGCCCCCAAGTTCCCGACCGCCTAGATCGAGAGCTCCGCCTTCTCGAGCTCTTCGACGTTGACGTCGCGAAACGTGAGCACCTGCACGTGCTCGAGGAATCGAGCCGGACGGAACATGTCCCATACCCATGCGTCATTCATCTCCACTTCGAAGTAGACCGAGCCGTTGACTTCCCGGACATCGATATTCACGTCGTTGGCCAAATAGAAGCGACGCTCAGTCTCGACCACGTAAGTGAACATCGGCAGGACGTCGTGGTACTCCTTGTAGAGCTTCAGCTCCACTTCGGACTCGTAGCGCTCCAGGTCTTCTTCCATCTCTCCTCGTCACACAAAGGGACCCAGCGATCATATGCCAAACCCCGATCTAACACCTACGCGAAAAGGGTGTCAGTTTCTAGAGAGACCCGAAGTTGGAAATCGGCCAGATGGTTATGAAGGCGCGCCCGATGAGATCGTCATAGGGGATAGACCCAAAACGCCGACTGTCAAAACTGAACTGGCGGTTATCCCCCATGACGAACACCTCGCCGAAGCCGACCACGAAAGGACCCTCGTCAGCCATAATCACATCGAGACTCAAATAGGGCTCTGATAAAGGGCTTCCGTCGATCATCACGTGATTCTCCACGATCACAACCGTTTCGCCGGGCAGTCCGATAACTCGCTTGATCAGATCGTCCCGGCCTCGGGTGCGGATGCCGACCGCCTCCAGGACAGAGCGGACCACCACCTCGGGAATCGACTCCTCAACGCGAGGCTCGGCAGGATCGCGGAAGACAACAATGTCCCCTCTTTCGGGCTCGTCCCAATTGAATGCGAGTTTGTTGACCATCACCCGGTCGTTCACCTCGATCGTGGGGAGCATCGACTCGGATGGGATCCAGAAGGGTTGAACGAGAAAGGTCTTGATGACAACGGCGATGACGAGGGCCGTCAGCAGCAGACCGGGGAGCTCCGCCCAAAATGAACGCCTACGCGGGCGCGTCGACGATTCGTCAGGCTCTTCCTGCTCGTGCGTGCCTGGCGTCTCCAAACTCAGTCGCGGAGCTCCTTGATCCGGGCTGACTTACCAACCCGATCACGAAGGAAGTAGAGCTTGGAGCGACGAACGTCGCCACGGCGCAGAACTTCGATACTCTGGATGATTGGGGCATTCACCGGGAACACCCGCTCAACCCCAACTCCAAAACTCAGCTTGCGAACGGTGAAGGAGGCGCGCGTGCCTGTGCCGTTGCGAGCAATCACCATGCCCTCAAAAGCCTGTATGCGCTCGCGGCCACCTTCGACAACACGGACATTCACCCTGACGTTGTCTCCGGCGCGAAACTGGGGAATATCGTCGCGGACATGCGCGCTCTCAACTGCTTGAAGATCGTTCATGGAAGGACTCCTAGACGCGTCCGGAAGGCGATAGACGGGATTCGAGACCTAATTCTATCAGGTATCGGAATCCTTGCCATTTCGTAGCAGGTCCGGTCGGCGTCGGCGTGTTCGCTCGACCCTGCGTTGCGCCCTCCACTCTTCGATCTTTCCATGGTCGCCACTGAGCAACACCTTCGGGACCGCCCACCCTTCGAAATCGGCAGGCCGGGTATATACCGGCTCCTCCAGAAGACCGTCACGGAACGACTCCTTCTCGGTGGATTCCGGGTTGCCAACCACCCCTGGCAACAATCGAGCCACCCCTTCGATCGCCGCGGCTGCCGCCACTTCTCCACCGGCAAGCACGTAGTCACCGAGACTTACCTCCTCGTCGATGAAGTTGTCGATCACACGTTGGTCGACACCCTCATAACGTCCGCACACGAATGTCAGCTCATCGATCTGGGCCCATCGATCCAGCGTATCCTGAGACATTGGATCTCCGGAGGGCGTGAAGAGGACACGGTGTGTGTCTTTCAACGGCTCCAGAGCGGATGCCAGAGGCTCGATCATCATCACCATCCCCGGCCCGCCGCCGAAAGGCGGGTCATCGAGCTGGCGGTGCCGACCAAGACCATGCTCTCTGAGGTCAACCAGATCGACGACGAGTGCACCGTCTTCGATTCCTCGGGCCACGATGGAGATACCCAGCGGACCTTCGAAGTATCCGGGGAACATTGTGATCACATAGATCTTCACGGTGTGAAGGCTAGATGCGGGCCTCCGGAACGTCGGAAAACAGGGCCCGCATCGTGGGTCATCACCGAAGAACTCCTGGAGCGTGGCGACCGAGCGGTGCTCATGGCCACTGTCAGGCAATCCCGTGTTGACACACGCATTCTGGATCAGACGCTGCAATAGGTTGATGACTTCAGGGCTCATCGCTTGCCCTACCCAACCAGCCCGACAATTTCGGAGCGCCGACAACTGCTACTCGATGGCCCACCAGAAAGAAGCATCTGCGATCTGGCTCTACCCCCTGGGATCCATCAGAGGACGCCTATACGGTAGAACATATGTTCGATTCAAAGCTGATTCCGCAGCGTTCCAACCGGGAGATCGAGGCGCTCACCGTCGCCGAAGATGGACTTGCCCCCACGGACACACCTATCTCACGACAGGGGACCGGCCTCCATAACACAACTGTCGCGCCCCACTCAGTTGAGACGCTCCACGATCATCGCCATCCCCTGCCCACCACCGACACACATCGTCTCCAGACCGATCGTGGCATCGAGCGTGCTCAGGTCGTTGAGCAATGTTCCCATGATCCGCGCACCCGTCATCCCAAAGGGGTGACCGAGAGCGATGGCGCCCCCATGGGGATTTAGCTTGCCCATGTCGATTCCGAGCTCATCCGCAGACGCCAATACCTGGGCCGCAAATGCCTCATTGATCTCGATGACGTCCATGTCCTCGAGACTCATGCCGGACTGCTCCAGAACCTTTCGGACGGCGAACACCGGACCCATCCCCATGTACTCGGGTTCCAGGCCCGCCACCGAAGACGCGATGATCCGCGCCAGAGGTTTCAACTCGAGTTCGGCCGCGCGCCGGTCGGACATGACCAGAACGGCGGCGGCGCCGTCGTTGAGGGGACACGAGTTCCCTGCTGTCACCAAACCCTCCGCCTGGAAGGCCGGAGGAAGGGATGCCAATTTCTCCAGGGTTGTGTTGGGACGCGGACCGTCGTCATCACGAATGGTCCGACCGTCAGGTACTTCTATCGGGGTGATCTCCCTGTCAAAGAATCCGTTCTTCTGAGACTCGACCGCTCGATCCTGTGAGCTCTTGGCAAACTCGTCCATGCGTTCTCGGGTTATCCCATACTTAGCTGCAACGTTCTCGGCGGTGTTGCCCATCGGGATGTACACGTTGTTGATGAAATCATCGCGGGTGGCATCGGTGAAACGCGGGTTGAGATCGTCGCTGTCGAAAGCTTTGCCGTAGGTGCGGCTCACCGACTCGACACCGCCGGCGACATAGGTGTCCCCCTCCCCCTGGCGGATCGCATGGAACGCCATCCGAATCGTCTGCAATGACGAAGCGCAGAACCGATTGACGGTGGTCGCCGGTACCGAGTCGGGCAGACCCCCGAGAAGGGATGCCGGCCGGGCAACGTTGTAGCCCTGCTCGTGATGGGTGAGGGCACAGCCGATCATTGCGTCGTCGACCGAAGCTCGATCCACTTCAGGCACTTTCTCCATGACGGCGTTGATGGCGAAGCCGGCAAGATCGTCGGCACGCACATCGATGAGCGATCCCTTGTAGGCCCGTCCGATCGGGGAACGGGCGGTTGCAACGATTACTGCTTCAGGCATGTTCACTTTCAGTGTGCTGTGGCCCTTCAAACCTAGTGGCCGGCCTTACCATTCCGGACATGAGACTGCGGATGACCCTCGGTCTGCTGATGATCGTCGTGGTCGCGGCGTGTGCGCCCAGCGACGCTGATTCGCTGACCACCACCACTCGACTCGAGCCCGTCACCACCACCGCCCCCACAACGACCGTGCCGCTTGTGGCGGGATGTCCCGATGAGGGGGAGTTCGTCGAGGACGGGACAATCGCCTCCGTTGATCAGGATCAGTCCGACAGCAGTGTTATCGGCCACATTTCCTGGACGACGGACGAGTCGTGTGACAAATTCACTTTCTCCTTCATCACTTCGGAGGGGGCCCCGGCGACGACGCCGCCGACAGTCACCGCTACCTATGTCGAAGGAGTTCCGGTGATTCGCATCGCCGTCGACGCCGACCAGACGGTCGTCACCGACCAACTCATCGAAACAGCACTCGTTGATCGTCTATATGTTGTCGAGGCATTGGATGGTGGAATGTTCGTGGACCTCCACCTGGCTGGACCAGCACAGGCCCGGATTCGGACTGAAGGAACCCCAGCCCGGGTAATCCTGGATCTTCAACCGGGAATCGTGGAGTTTCCGTCCGCACCTGCGTACTCCGACCTGGCAGTGGTCGTGACTCCGCTGGATGGCGCAACCCTGGGAGGGACTTTGTCGGTATCGGGCTACACCCGCACCTTCGAGTCCAACGTTTTGATCATCGCGACAGCCGGCAACGAAGTCGTCGCGGAAACGTTCACGACTGCGGCCGGCGGTTTGGTGACCTGGGGAGAGTTCCAGACGGAAATTGTCCTGCCTCCAGGCAATTTGTCCCTCTTCGTCGGCGATGAAAATGCGGAAAACGGAGGTCTCGAGGGCGTGACGATCAGTCTGACGGTTCGCTGATGCCCTCGATTTCGATGACCTCGACGTATCCAGCTTCGACATCGACAGTCGGCACGAGCTCATCGACAAACGGCACCTCGAACCTGGCCCCGTCCCGCTCGACGACAAGACGATCCTGTGCTGCCCCGTGGACCACATCGACGACGGTCCCACCACCAGGTCGGACCTTCAGCCCGACCAACTGGTCAGGCCAGAACTCCTGTTCATCGAGTGTGCGCCGTTCGGCGACAAAGACGTCCTGGTTTCGTATCCGCTCGGCTCCTTCACGATCGACTATCTCAACAAACGCGACCTGATATCCCTTGTGGGCTGGACGAATCGCCCGCACAACCAACGGACGATCTTGAATGAAGACTGTCGAGCCGCGGTCGAAGTAGTCAAGATCGGCCGGATCTACATACAACCCGAGAAATCCATCAAGACCGTGGGGTCGGCCGAGTCGTCCAGCCCGCACATCGGGGCTATCAGTCGAGGAACTCGACCCCAGCTGTGATCCCCTCTTCTTCGCCGGCAGCACTGGCGGCGGCGCGAACGGCTTTGGCCACACGCCCCCGTCGTCCGATGACCCTGCCCATGTCGCCTTTCGCTGTCCGCACCTCGGCGACCACCTCGTCTGGTCCCTGCTCGACAACCGTGACCGTAACCTCGTCCGGCTCGTCGACTATTGCCTTGATTATGTAGCTGACTACTCGCTCAACGATGTCGCCCTTGGCCAAGCTCACTCCTCCTCGGAGATGGTGTCTTCCTCGTTCTTCTCGATGCCGATCACGTGAATGCCACCTGTTTTGACCTTAATCGTGTTCATGGCACCCGAGATATTGAGGAGTTTTTCTACGGTCTCGCTCGGACTGGCTCCTTTGGAGAGCCAATCGGCAGCCCTTTCGTTGTCGATCTCTACGATCGACGGGTCGTGGAGCGGCTCGTATCGACCTATCTGCTCGATATAGCGACCGTCGCGCGGGGCGCGAGAGTCCACAACCACAACGCGGTACATGGGCTGTTTCTTCTTGCCCATCCGCATCAGTCTCATCCTGACAGCCATCTATTCACCTCTTCGTTCGCTGACCGCTCATCAAGCCTTCCAGGGATGGCATGCCCCGACCTCCGGCCAGCGTCTTCATCATTTTCTGTGCCTCGACGAACTGCTTCAAGACCCGATTCACATCCTGGGGCTTGGTGCCCGACCCGAACGCGATCCGGCGCTTTCGGCTGCCGCCGATGATCTTCGGATTCCGGCGCTCATCAGCTGTCATCGATTGGATGATGGCCTCAACCCTCTTGAAGTCGCGATCATCAACATCGACCTCACGAAGGAGCGATCCGGAGCCCGGAAGCATAGCAAGGATGTCTTTCAGAGACCCCATCGACTTCATCATCTGAAACTGAGTGAGGAAGTCCTCGAGCGTGAACTCGCCTTTCTCGAGTTTTCTGGCGGCCTTTTCGGCCTCGTCCTCGTCAAAAACCGACTCGGCCTTCTCGATGAGAGTGAGCACGTCGCCCATTCCCAGAATCCTGGAGGCCATGCGCTCAGGATGAAACGGCTCCAGCTCATCCAGACCCTCTCCAATACCAGCGAACTTGACCGGCGCACCCGTCACCTCACGAACCGAGATGGCGGCGCCACCCCTGGCATCTCCATCGAGTTTGGACAGAAACAACCCGGTAACACCTATTTGATCCTGAAAGCCTTGGGCGACGTTGACCGCATCTTGCCCCGTCATGGCGTCGACAACCAGCAAGACTTCATCCGGCGCGGCCGCCTTCTTCACGACAGCAAGTTCTTTCATCAGGTCGTCATCGATCTGGAGTCGACCGGCAGTGTCAACGATTACCACGTCATGCCTGGAGCGAGACGCCTCCCTCACGGCAGCCTTGACCAGCTTCGGAGCCTTCCCTCCACGCTCCGCAAACACAGGGACGTCAATGGTACGACCGAGGGTCTCCAGTTGGTCGATGGCGGCCGGCCGTTGTAGATCGGCGGCGACCAGCAACGGATTCCTTCCCTGGCCTTGAAGCAGCTTCGCCAGTTTGGCGGCTGATGTCGTCTTGCCCGAACCCTGGAGCCCGACCATGAGGATCGTCAATGGAGGAGATGTCTTCACTAGCCCGGCCGTCTCGGAGCCCAGGGTGGTGACAAGCTCCTCGTGGACGATCTTGATGACTTGTTGGCCCGGCGAGATCGCTTTGGCGACATCCTCACCGAGAGCCCCCTCTCTGACCCGGGAGAGAAATGCCTTGACCACCCCGACATTGACATCCGCTTCGAGCAGGGCGACCCGAACCTCTCGGAGAGCCCTATCGATGTCCTTCTCCGACAGTTTGCCTTTGCCACGCAAGCTGGAGAAGACCGACTCGAATCGTTGTGTGAGCGTGTCAAACATGAGCGCTATAGGTTATGACCTATGTCGTTCCAAGTAGACACCGTGTTGGTGTGGGTAACCGATCTGGATCGGTCGGTCGCGTGGTACGCCCTGTTCGGGGTCGCTTCAGGCGCCCGCCACGGGGCATGCCCTATTCACCGCTTTCGGTGATCCCGACGACACGACATCCAACTCCTTCAGCGTCGCTGACCATTTAGGCTCTCCTTCGTGATCCCTTCCACCATCGAGGGTCTGGCTGCCAGTCTCGACGAACAGAGCTACTTCGCCGCCGACGACCTCACTGTCGCCATCCACCTCGCCCTCCAACTGGGACGCCCCCTCTTCCTCGAAGGCGAGGCCGGTGTTGGCAAGACCGAGGTGGCCAAAGTGCTCTCCGCAATGGCCGGCGAAGACTTGATTCGTTTGCAGTGCTACGAAGGCCTGGACGTTGGCCAGGCGCTCTACGAGTGGGATTACGCCCGTCAGATGATGGAGATCCGCCTACTCGAGGCCCGCGGCGAAGGATCATCTGCCCGGGCACGGGACATCATGAGCAGAGAGTTTCTAATTGCACGGCCACTGCTCAAAGCCGTCGAGACCTCCCGCGACGGTCATCGGCCGGTGCTACTCATCGATGAGCTCGACCGGGCCGACGAGGAGTTCGAGGCATTTCTCCTCGAGTTGCTTTCCGACTTCCAGGTGACCATCCCCGAGATTGGAACGATCAAGGCGGACGTTCCCCCAATCGTCGTTCTCACCTCGAACCGTACAAGGGAGATTCACGACGCGCTCAAGCGACGGTGCATCTATCACTGGATCGACTACCCGTCCCCGGACCTGGAGGCTTCGATCGTGATGAGAAAGGTGCCGGGCGTCGAGGCAGATCTCGCCCTCAGTCTCTCTCTGGCGATGGAGCGTCTTCGTCAGATGGATCTCTTCAAACCCCCTGGCGTTGCCGAGACTCTCGACTGGGCCGAGTCGCTAGAACTTCTTCACGAAGG
>JAUXMQ010000224.1 GCA_030623125.1 Acidimicrobiia bacterium | reverse complement strand
GGATGTGGAGGCGTCCCGTCTCGAGTGCACAGAATGCGGTCGGCGGTATCCGGTTCGTGAAGGCATACCGGTGATGCTCGTCGACGAGGCCGAAGGGGGCCCTGGTGGTAAAGGCTGACATGCTCTCTCAGATCCGAAGCACGGGCGACCAGCTTCGGTGGGCCGTCGACCAGCCTGCGCCTGCAATAGGCACCTCCTCGGAGATCCTGTATGTCGGGATGGGTGGATCCGGAATCGCCGGCGACTACGTCGGCGCCATCGCCATGCCTTTTGGCACCCGCATGGTCGTTCACAAGGGTTATGGCCCGCTTCCTCTTTGGGCGACGAAGGCACGACCCCTCGTCATTGCTGCCTCCTATTCGGGCAACACCGAAGAGACGCTCGATTTCGTTGAGAGTGCTCGCGACTCGGGACTCCGAGTCGCAACAATCACCACAGGTGGCCGACTGGGCGAGTTGACCGTCACCCACGATTGGCCGTCGGTCTCGGTGCCTTCCGGACTCCAACCTCGGGCCGCTGCCGGCTACATGATCGGTGCAGCCCTCACCGTTTTGAGGGGTGCCCATGCGATTGATGACCAGCGTCTCGCACTCGACGAGGCGGCGACCATGGCGGACGAAGCTACGGCCGAGGGCAGCGATCGTTGGATGGAGGCCACTCGCATCGCCGAGAAACTCGACGGGCGCATCCCGATCATCTACGCCGGTGGGCCCGTGAGCACCGTCGTCGCCCAGCGTTGGAAGACACAAATCAACGAGAACGCCAAGGTTCCCGCCTGGTGGTCGCTGTTGCCGGAGCTCGACCACAACGAGATCACAGGGTGGGAGACCATGCCTGAGAAGACAAGAGAGCATCTTGGGATCGTTACTCTCCGGGACCGCAGTGACAACGATCGCATCGAAACTCGACTTGCCCATACGAGAACACTCACCCAAGATGCCGTGCCCTGGGTGGCCGAGGTCAATTCGACCGGTGTTTCGCGGCTGGCCCGGTTGGTGTCACTGACCGCTGTCGGAGACCTTGTCTCGTGGATGATGGCCGACTCGGCTGGAGTGGATCCAGTACCCGTGGCCACCATTGAGAAACTGAAGAAGCTGCTAGCCGAGGAAGATTGAATGAACTACGACATCGCCAATCCTGACCTGGCCTCCCATGGTGCTCGCCGTGTTGAGTGGGCAGGGCGACGAATGCCGGTCCTGAAGACCATAAGAGAGAGATTTCTCGATGAGCGACCGCTCGAAGGCCACATCGTGGCCGCGTGCCTTCATGTGACGGCCGAGACGGCCAATCTGATGTTTGCCCTGCGCGACGGCGGCGCCGAGCCGATCCTGTGCGCCTCCAACCCTCTTTCGACCCAGGATGACGTGGCGGCGGCCCTGGTTGCAGATGGGATCCCTGTCTTCGCCATTCGCGGAGAGGACGACGACACCTACTACAAGCACATCAACGCCGTGCTCGACCATGCTCCGGCCGTCACGATGGATGATGGGGCCGATCTCGCCACGCTGCTCCATACCGATCGCCGTGACATTGAGGTGATCGGGTCAACCGAGGAGACCACCACCGGTGTTATCCGACTCAAGGCGATGGCTGCGGACGGGACACTCCGGGTGCCGGTCGTCGCCGTCAACGACTCGGCGACGAAGCATTTGTTCGACAACCACTTTGGGACAGGGCAGTCAACCCTCGATGGCCTCATCAGGGCTTCCAATGTGCTTCTAGCCGGACAGAATCTCGTTGTTGTCGGCTACGGAGATTGTGGCCGCGGAGTCGCCAAGCGGGCCGACGGACTGGGAGCCAAAGTGATCGTGGTCGAGGTCGACCCGGTGCGGGCCCTGGCGGCCGCCATGGAGGGGTACCGGGTGATGACTGCGTCGGACGCCGCCTCCGAAGGTGACATCTTCGTCACCGTTACCGGGAATAAGCATGTTCTTCGGTCCGAGCATTTCTCGAGGATGAAGGATGGGACGATCCTCGCCAACTCGGGTCACTTCGATGTAGAGATCGACCTCGCCTCACTTCGGGCCGAGGCGGTGGCGCGTCACCCGATCCGGGAGCATCTCGAGGAGTTCGAGATGCCGGATGGACGTCGCATCCTGGTTGCGGCGGAAGGACGTCTGGTCAATCTCAGTGCGGCAGAGGGGCACCCGGCGGATGTGATGGACATGTCGTTCAGCAATCAGGCTCTGGCCGCGGAGTACCTGGTCAAGAACAAGGAGTCGCTCGAGCCCGGGATCTACACGCTCCCCACCGAGATCGACGATGATGTCGCTTCGATCAAGCTGGCACACATGGGTGGTGGGCTGGAGACACTCACCGACGAACAGGTCGACTATCTGTCAGGGTGGCAGGAAGGCACGTAGGAAAGACGCCGTGCCGGAGGATTCTGTCCCAGCTAGGGAATACCTTCGCCGACATGCTCTGTCAGACATGTCACCGTTTCCATTCCGGCCATCTGATTTGCGCACGGTGCCGCCAACAGATCCGTCTGGCGTCTGACCGCCTGCTCCCCGGGGGCGTTCGTCTCGTCGCCGCCTTTGAGCACTCGGGTCCGGCCAAGACCCTGATTCATCACTTCAAGTATCGTGGCCTGGCGGGATATGCGGACCTGGCCGCATCGGTACTGGCGGAGCGTCTGCCTCAGCTACCTCTTGTCCCGGTACCGAGGGCCCAGACGAGGCGGATTCGTTACGGAATCGATCCCGCCCGCGCTCTTGCCGACCGTTTGGCTCACCATCTCGGTGTGCCGGTCCTGTCCCTTCTCCAACCACCGCTACACCGCCAACGTCGTGCCGGGGGTGATCACAGCCGTGTCGTCACCGGGTTCAGACTGCGCCATACTCCCGAAGGACCGGTTCTGGTCGTGGACGACGTGGTGACCACCGGGGCCACGATGTTGTCTGCAATCACGTCGATTGGCGAGAACCACGTTCGTGCTGTGGTAGCCGCCAATGCGGTACCCGGGAGCACTAGCCTCCCGGGTACGAAGCCCAGTGCTCTTATCGCCAGCAGAGGTAGCCCTGACCCATGGC
>JAUXMQ010000235.1 GCA_030623125.1 Acidimicrobiia bacterium | reverse complement strand
TCTGGAACGTTCACCCGGACGGGTGCGAAATTGAGGATCGACCGAACACCCTCCTTGACCAGCAGATCGGCCACGCTCTGTGCCGCGCTGGCCGGAACGGCCAGGATTGCCATGTCGAAGCATCCGACCTTGCAGTCGACTGGCATGTTCTCCATCTGCTGGATTTGTACGTTTCCGATGCTTTGCCCGATTCTGTCCGGGTCCGTGTCGTAGATCGCCGTGACGTCGAATCCGCGTCTGGCAAGCCCGTCGTAGCGAGCCAGGGCGGTGCCCAGATTGCCGGCCCCGACGATCGCGACGAGACGTCTGCTCTCGATGCCGAGCTCTTTCCTGATTCGATCCCCAAGGGCGGTGACCGAATACCCCACTCCTCTTGTGCCCTGAAACCCGAGATCGGAGAGATCCCTTCGCACATTGGCTGCATGGACTCCCGCCGACGCAGCCAGGTCGTCGGAGCTCACCGTCTCGTGAGTGCCTTCCAGCTCGTCTAGAAGATTCAAGTAACGAGGAAGTCTGGAGACTGTGGCGTGGGAGATCTCGCTCATTGATGTGACGATACATCCAGCTTTCGGCCTATTGGTTACCTCGATCTACGCTCCTGGAGCGTATGCCTTCCGTTCTAATAGTCGGTGGTGGCCCGGCTGGCGCTTCGGCAGCCTTCTGGCTGGCCCGTGCTGGTCACGAGGTGATGCTGGTCGAGAAGAAGGAGTACCCCCGCGAGAAGACCTGTGGTGACGCACTGACTCCTCGTGCGATTCTGCAGCTTCAGAATATGGGATTCGACTTCAACCGCTCCGAGTTCCACAAGATCGTCGGGCTTCGCTCATACGCGGGTGACGACCTCATGATCGAGATGCCATGGCCGGATCACAGCAGGTTTCCCAACTGGGGAGGGATGATACGTCGGCGAGATCTCGACCTTCAGGTAGCGCAACTCGCCGAGAAGCAAGGCGTGGTGATCCGGGAGAAGACGACCGCCACACCTGTCATCGAGGACGGCACTCTGATTTCTGTGGCCCTGGCGAACGGTGGTGGCGAAGAACTCCTGACACCTGAGGTCACGATCATCGCCGACGGGTCGATGAATCGCTTCGGGCGCGAGTTGGGCACGGCGAGACGGAAGGATTATCCGATGGGGTTGGCCGCCCGGGGTTATTTCTCGTCTCCCAGGTCGGACGATCCGTTCCTGGAGAGTCAGCTGGATCTTCGCGATTCGACCGGAGCAACGATGCCCGGATATGGGTGGGTGTTTCCCCTTGGAGACGGGACGGTCAACGTCGGCGTGGGCCTCTTGTCCACTTTCAAGCGGTGGAAGCACGTCAATACCACCCACATGATGAACGACTATGTGACGTCGGCGCCCGGGTATTGGCAACTGACGGAGGAGTCTCGCCTCAGCAAGCCGCAGGGTGGAAAGCTGACGATGTCATTTTCGAAAGGCCCTCTGGTGGGCTCAAATTGGATAACGATTGGTGACGCGGCCGGTGCCATCAACCCCTGGAACGGCGAAGGGATTTCCTACGCCTATGAGACCGGACGCATTGCCGCCGAGTATGTCGGACAGGTCGTCGGCTCCGAGGAGAAGGGCGCCTTGCGGCGATATCCACAACGGCTCGAGGACGAGTACGGGCTCTACTACAAGATGGCACGGATCTTTGTGAAACTCATCGGGCACCCGTCGGTCATGCGGACCCTGGCGCACACCGGTCTCCAGAATCGTCCCCTCATGGAGTGGACTCTGAAGGTCATGGCCAATCTCCTCGACGAGGACGAGAAGGCGATAGGCGAAAGGACCTACGACTCTCTCGCCGTGATCGTCAGAGCCCTCCCCACGACCTGAAAGGCGTTCTCCGATCTCTCTATGATCCGGTCGATGAGTCGACCCGCCTTTCTCGCCTTCGATGTAAACGAAACACTGCTGAGCCTCGCCCCCATCAAGGCCAAGTTCGAAGAAGCCTTCGGAATCGGCGCTCCCCTGGGTGAGTGGTTCTCTCGCATGCTGCACGGCTCGCTGGTCGCCAACCATGTGGGGGACTATCGGTCGTTCGGCGAGATCGGGATCGAGTCGCTGCTCACAGTTGCGAAAAAGCGAGGTCTGGCGATGCGCGGGGAAGATGCCGAGGCGATCGTGTCGACGATGAGGAGCCTGCCGCCCCATCCCGACGTCTACAACGCCCTGGAGCGTCTGTTTGACGCCGATTTCGTGATGGTTGCCCTCACCAACGGCTCGACCGGAGCGGCGAACGATCAGATTGAGAACGCTGGACTGCACCCTTTCATTCGAAGGGTCATCTCGGTGGAGGAGGTGGGTCGATTCAAGCCCGCCCCCGAGCCGTACCTGCACGCAGCCAAAGTGATGGGTGTCGAGATCGCCGAGATGATGCTGGTCGCCGCCCACGATTGGGACTGTGCCGGAGCGATAGCCGTCGGCGCGCAGTCCGCGTTTGTCAAACGGGACGGTGTGGTGTGGAGTCTTCCCGGTGAGCCACCGGAGTTGGTGGTTGATGACATCGCCGGTCTGGCCGATGCACTCATCGGTTGAGCCATATGCCGCTCCTCGGTGCGAACGAAAGCCCTGGTCAGAGCGCTGCATTTCTGAGACCGGGAGGTGGCCACACTGATCGACCAAGAATCAACGGGCGGCGTGCTTCCTGGGGCTTGGCGTGGAGACGATGATCCCCTGACAGATGAACCCGTCTGTCAGCCTGGCGTCGCCTAGTTGGCGGCGAGGCTCTCGGCCAACCCCTCGGCGATCGCCGCCTCGAACTCCACCGCCCGCCGCGTTCGGGTATCGGTATGAACGGCGACGAGTTCACAGGTCGCAGCGAGATCGCCGCTGATGTCGTCGACCATGCGGTGCTCGAACCGGATCTTGCGGGGTGCGGCTTCCAGCAGCCGCGTGGTCACGTGGATGACGTCTCCGGCTTGCAGTTCCTTGTGATAACGAAGGTTT
>JAUXMQ010000160.1 GCA_030623125.1 Acidimicrobiia bacterium | reverse complement strand
GGTGACTGAATCCAGTCGACCTCCAACCCGAGCTCGCTGAAGAACGGTGAGGCCACACCAGCCGGGTGAATCGCCGAGCAGACGTCATGGAGAAAGCCAGGCAGGGTCAACTCTTCAGTTCGTGTTCCGCCACCTATCTCGTCGGCGCCCTCCACTACGAGCACCTTTCGGCCGGAGCGTGCCATTTCCACGGCGGCGGCCAGACCATTGGGGCCGGCGCCGACAACTGTCGTATCGAATTCGCTCATTGGTTCACGATTCTGCCCCATCGAGCGTTACGGCACGGTTAACCCGGTCTCGTAACGGTTGCGGAACGGCAATCCCGTAGAACTTGGCGGGAAGGGAGAAGTGATGTCTGAACCAAGAGATGCCGAGAACTGGGCGAAACCGATCGACGAATTCAAAGTAGGTGAGGTCGCCGAAGGTGCCGTCACAGGCAACGTCGAAGGCCGCAAACCCACCGGACCTCTCCAGGGGTTCGGTCAGCTATGGCAAAAGACCTACGAAGTTTCGATTCCGGGTCCGACCCCGGAAAAGGTGATCGCAACCTGGAAGGAGCACTTCGGCGACTTCTGGTACCCGTCAAACAAGTTCTACGCACCAGCGGGTGGCATTGCACCGGGTGAAATCGCCATCATCGGTGGTGGTGTGGGCCCGGCCAAAATCTCCACCGGAGTTCGTGTCATCTATGCGGATGAGCGTTCCTGGTCATACATGACGCCCGAAGGACACCCCTGGGCGGCGATCATCACCTTCAGCGCTTACGAGGATGACGACGGGATGATGGTGACTCGCATCCACCTGCTGGTCCGGGCCAACGATCCTCTCTACGAGGCCAGCTTCAGGATCTACACCAGTCGTCTCGAAGACAAGATCTGGAAGCACACACTGACAGAACTGAGTGGCCACTTCGGAAGCAATGAGCCCGTCTCGATGACGGCCAGCCTTGTCGACAAGCGTCGGCAATGGTCGCAGTTCGGAAATCTGTGGAAGAACTCAGCGGTGCGGACGCTCCTGCGTCAGGAGCGTCGGGGATAGGGGGAGCGAGCGGGGAGGTTCCGACGGGGCCTCCCTTGCTCAGTTGCCTTTGAAGTCCGGCTCTCGCTTCTCCAAGAAGGCGCTGATCGCTTCCATCAAGTCGTTCGACATCAGGAACGACGAGTTCCATTGAGCCACATAGTCGAGTGCTTCGTCAACCGTTCGACCGTCGTTGGCGGCGAGGATCTTCTTGACTCCCGAAACCGTCAGGGGCGAGTTGGCGGCGATCTCTGCGGCCAGTTCGTAGGTAGCTTTCATGAGGGTGTCCTGATCGGGATAGATGTCGTTGACCAGGCCGATGTCTTTGGCTCTGGCGGCATCGATGTCCTTCCCCGTGAAGGCAAGCTCGGCGAGATGGCCGGCACCGACGATTCCGGGGAGACGTTGTAGCGCCCCAACGTCGGCGACGATGCCCAACCGGGTCTCCCTTATCGAGAACGAAGCATCCGACGTAGCGAGTCTGATGTCACATGCCGAAATCAGGTTGATCCCCTGACCGAGGCAGTAGCCATGCACGGCGGCGATCACCGGTTTGGAGGATTCGGCGAAGACGCTGTTTGTCTTCTGGAATCGGCGGATGGTGTCGTAGAGCTTCAGGTTGGCATCGGCTTGGGAGTCGCCAGTCGGTTGAAGGCCGGCCAGCGTGTTGATGTCGATCCCCACGCAGAATGTCGTGCCACGGCCGGCGACAACGATCACTCTTACCGTGGCGTCGGCGCTGAGGTCCGCCATCGCCCTTGGAATGTCTGTCCACATGTCCTCGGAGAAGGCATTGCGTTTCTCGGGACGGTTGAGCCAGAGCGTCGCAACATGACCTTCGGTTTCTATCTCGAGGTGTTGGTAACCCATGTTGTCGAGCCTATCCGTGCATGGATCTATTGCCCGGCAGACCTCCAGGCATCGCGGATCTTGATCTTCCCCCCGAACTGGAGGAGACCACCGGCGTATATGCGTCCCGCGATGAACAACAGTGCGACGATGCTCCCGAGGGTGATCAGCACCGCCAGCACATACTCCCACGGAGCGATCGCATCGAGCGCGACGCGCACAGGCACTACGAAAGGGGCGGTCAAGGGTACGAAGGTGCCAACTGTGGCAAGCAGGCCGTCGGGATTGTCGAGCGAAGAGATCGAGACGAAGAATCCGACGATGGCAAGCACTGTCACCGGCATCGCCGCTGTTTGCGCGTCCTCCATTCGGCTGGCCAGGGAACCGGCAGCTCCGAAGATCACCGCATAGAGCAAGAATCCCAGGACAAACCAGATCACGAGATTGACGACCCCCTCGATTTCAAGCTCCGGCAAGTCCAACGCACCGGTGACCTGGATCGCCACTGCCGCCAAAACGATCGTTGCTCCGAATTGCGTCAGTCCCAGGAGCCCGATCCCCAAGATCTTCCCGGCGAGAAGTTGCCAGGGGCGAACACTCGACAGAAGAACTTCGACAACACGGTTGGTCTTCTCCTCGGTGACTCCGGTGAGAATCCAAGTCCCATAGAGAAGGATCGCCATATAGAGCAACAGCAGCCCAAAGTAGGCGATGATTGTCCCGGTTTCGTCGGAGGGGTCTTCACCCGAAAGGCTGGTTAGCTCCAGAGGATCCGAAGTCATCACCTCGATCACTTCAGTCGCGGTTTCACCGCTCTCGGTGATGAGTCGTTCCAACTCGACGGTGACCGCCCCCCGCTGAAGAAGACGTGACAACGACGATCCCAAAAGCCCGCTTCCACCCTCGGTGATCATCTCCTCACCATCCACTAGGAGCACGTCCACATCACCGGACTCCAACGCGACTTCACCGGCATCTCGATCTTGAAACTCGACGATTTCGATGGCAACCGTGGGCTCATCACCGGGTTCATCTCCCGCATTGGCGATCTGCGCGGCGGCTTCGACAATCGCCTCGTTTCCCTCGCCAACCGAGCCGACGGTGTGTTCGTCGGTCCCGCCGCCGATCAAGGTGGGTATCACGATGATCCCGACAACCAGGAGCAATGTGATGAGACTCGTCAGAAGGAAAGCCTTCGACTTCCCTCGTTCTCGTATTTCACGGCGAGCAATCTCCCACATGGCTCCAAGTGGAGTCATTGCACTGCCTCCCGGAAGAGATCTGTGAGAGAAGGTGTCGTGTAGGAGAAGTGTCGGAGTCGGCCGGCGTCTTGAGCCCGAGCGAGGAAACCCCGGAGGTCGGTGTCGGCGTCGATTATCACCGTGTGACGGACGCCGTCGAACTTGGTGCTGCGAACACCGTTCAGGGTGTTGAGCAGCGTATCCGCGTCCCCTTCAACCTCGAGTTCCAGATGACGAATCGGTGCGGCATCCTTGAGATCGCTGACGGTGCCCTCGACGACGATCTGCCCCGCGTCGATGATGGCAACGTCTTCACAAAGATCTTCGACCAGGTCGAGTTGGTGAGAACTGAAGACAACCGCCTTGCCATCCGCCGCCTGTTCTCGTAATGCGTCCGACATCGTCTCGACGGCGATGGGGTCGAGGCCGGCGAACGGCTCGTCGAGCACAAGTAGATCGGGGTTGTGAACCAGTGCCGCCGCAAGCTGGACACGCTGCTGATTTCCGTGCGACAGGACCTCGATAGGGTCCATTCGCCGATCAGCCAATCCAAGTCTGTCAAGCCAATAGTCGGCGGCGTCGGAAGCCTTGTCTTGATCCATCCCGTGCAGGCGACCGAGATAGGAGAGCTGGTCGTGGGCTTTCATCTTTGGGTAGAGACCACGCTCCTCGGGCATATAGCCAAATCTCAGCCTGTCGTGTGGCCTTATGGGTTGCCGATCCCAACTGACGCTGCCGGAGTCGAGTCGGACGAGCCCGAAGATGGCTCGCATCGTCGTCGTCTTGCCGGCGCCGTTGGGTCCGAGGAATCCGAGCATTCGACCTCGGGGAACGTCGAACCCGCAACCATCGAGCGCAACGATGTTGCCAAAGTTCTTGTGGAGGTCACGGATCGAGAGCACGGGCCGGGGAGGGTACATGTCTCGAACCTGAGGTTGTTACGCCCATATATGG
>JAUXMQ010000155.1 GCA_030623125.1 Acidimicrobiia bacterium | reverse complement strand
GGTGAAATCTTCGATGGGGCTGATCTCTTCAAAGATCTCACGAAGCCCTTCGTCGAGGAACCACTGAAATGATTCGTGCTGTACGGCAATCAGGTCGGGGAGGGGTAGTACTTCGGGGATCTTCCCGAATGAGAAGCGGTCAGCCACGCGCGAAGCCAATAGGTGCCTCCTTGAGGTGGTGAAATTGGGAGTGACGCAAGAAAGAACATGCTAACAGACGCGTGAGAATGTCCCCAATTGAGTCTTAAACTGTCGAACTGGCCCCAGAGACGATAGCCGATGACGATCGCCGCAATGCCAATTCGGTCCCCGAAGGACTGATCTACATCCTATCGCAAACCCGTAAAACGAGTCAAGGGCTCTCCTCTTGTCCCCCTCGTGAGGGGGACCGTCGGTCAAAGCGGGGGAGGAAATCTTCAGGCTGCAGCCACCGACGCCAGCATGTCGGTGTCGACGATGCGAATGCTCCGGTATCCGGTCTCGACGGCACCCTGATCGCGGAGTCTTCCCAGCGCCTCGTTGACAGACTGTCTGCTGACTCCAAGGAGCGCGGCGATCGTGGCCTGGGAGAGATTCACCTCCGCTCGTGCCTCCCCCTCCTCCATCAGCAGATCGGCAACCTGGCCGAGAACGGTCTTGTGCATCAGTCTGATCACTCTTCTCTGAGTTCCTTCGAGCTGACGCAGTCCGGCGACGAGCCACCGCAGACAAACCGCCGGGTGACGCGCCAACTCCGGCAGCAGACGAGTGCGATCAAATCGGAATGCTCGAACCGGTCCGACGGCTCTCGCCGATGAGATGTAGGGGGTGTCACCAAACATCGCTATGTCGCCGAGCACCGAGCCTGGGCCCACTCGGGAGACGACGCGTTTGGATGGGCCCTCTCCTCGATAGATCTCGACCTCTCCCTTTTCAACGAGATAGGCGGCATCTGCCGGAGCGTTCTCCTTGAACAGGTGGGTGCCGGGGTATTTGGTGACGATCTCGCCCACATTGCGCAGCAGGTCGACGTCGGCAGGCGAAAGAGGTGCGTAGTCGGGCCGTCCGAACGATCGGGCCAGCCAATCGAGATGTTGCTGGTCGGCCTGTCGTTTCACGCCCCGTACAACAGACGGGACGCCGACATTCTTCCAAATGATCATCGAAACCGGCCGGCTCAATTATCATCTGCGCTACGTGGCCAGGCACAAGGCTCCGCATCATCTCTGGCTGTGGGGAGCTTCCGCTGCTGCCCTTATCTTCATCACGGCCTTTCTGGCGTGGGCCAACCACCTTTCGACGGAGGACTCAACCGTCGCCGGAAATGTGCATTTCGCCGGCGTAGATCTCTCTGGCGCGTCGATCGACGAGGCCGCCGAGGTTGTCGAATCGAGGGCCGAGGAGTTGCTCGGAACACCGATCAGCCTCGTTACCAGCGGCGAGGACGTGGTGGCGACAGCAGAGGAGCTCGGGTTCTCCTACGACGGTTCATCCGTCCTCAACAAAGCCACAGCTGCCCGGCACGTGGGCAGCCCTCTCGACGTCTTTCTCGACTGGACGGCTTCATTCTTCACAACCACAGAGGTCGCCGACGTCATTGTCTTTGATCCTGGCGTTGCCAGAGAACATCTCGCGGCAGCGCCCGAGATGGTTCTCACTGCTCCCGTCGAGCCTGTCCTCACCATGGATGGGACCAACCATCTCTACGTCATCTCCGGCGTGACCGGTCTCTCGGTTGATATCGACGATCTGGTGGCAAGGATCGGCGCCATCGACCTGACGAGCGGGCCACAGACCATCGAGGCAAGAGAGATGGAAGTTCCCCCGGCTGTCGCCGACTCGGAAGCCGAGGCCACCAGCGAGTGGCTCAACGGTTTGACGAAACGCGGCATGGAGGTTCTTGTCGGATCAGCCCACAAGACTCTGACCGCCGCCGCGCTGCGACGACACATACGGGTTCAAGCCAACGGTGGCCAGTATCGGGTTGAGTTCGACGTGGCCGGGCTCGAGACCGAGCTGGAGGCTGCGTTCGACGAGCCGGTCGGCCCACTGGTGGCTCCGACGATGGACATCGTGGATGGCGATGTGGTCATTGTCGACGCCGGCGATCCGCCTCTGGTTTGCTGTGATCCTTCATCCGTCCGCCGAGCAGCCGAAGAGATCCTGGCCGGCGGGATAGGCCCCTGGCGGATCGAGCCTCGGCCGAGCGACGATCCCAAGTTTATGGCCTGGTCTGACGGCTCACTGATAGTCAACAAGGTGGGTGAGTTCACCACACCGCACTCATGCTGTCAGGCCAGGGTGACCAACATCCAATTGATGGCAGACATCGTCCGTGGCATCTATCTCTTTCCCGGCCAATCGGTGTCATTGAACGAATACGTGGGCCAGCGGACGAGAGCCAAGGGTTTCGTCGCCGGCGGCGCCATTCGCAACGGGAAGCTGGGCAATGAAGTCGGGGGCGGTGTCTCCCAATTCGCCACCACGATCTTCAATGCGGCGTACTTCGCAGGACTCGACTTCGACACCTATCGCAGTCACTCGATCTACTTCTCACGCTATCCCTACGGGAGAGAGGCCACGATCTCCAACCCGACGCCCGACCTCATCCTCAACAACACAACCGAATACCCGGTTCTGATCTGGACGTCGTACACCGATCGGTCGATCACCGTCACGATGTACTCCACCCAGAACATCGAGGTCGTGGAACTCGGCCAGCGAGTCTCCCGTCGCAATAGGTGCACCCATGTGGAGACGGATCGTCAGCGGACCTATCTGGATGGGACTGTTGTCATCGACACATTCGAGGCCAACTACCGCCCGGGGGAAGGCCTCGACTGCGGCGGAAACCTGATACCGACGGGTACCTGACAGGAGCGGAATGAGGCTCGGCGACAGCCTGTTGGCCAGGACATGGCAGAACGGATCACCGGCGTGTTCGAAGGTGGAGGTGTCAAGGGCATAGCCCTGGCAGGCGCCGCTGCCGCTGCCTTGGACGAGGGCTACAAATTCGATCAGGCGGTCGGAACGTCGGCGGGGGCGATGGTTGCCTCTCTCGTCTCGGCCGGGTTTGGCCCCGGTGAGCTGCGTCAGGCAGTCACCGGGATAGATTGGCCGGGTCTCACCGCTAGGAGCGCGCTGCGCAAGAATGTCTCGATGGTTTTCCGTCTCGGGTTTCACTCCGGATCCAAACTCGAAGCCGCCCTTCGCCGGCTTCTCAGGTCAAAGGGAGTCCAGGGTTTTGGCGACCTTCCCGACGGCTCCCTCATGGTGGTCGCCACTGATCTGAACCATGGTCGCGGGATCGTCCTGCCGAACGATCTGCCAGGTCTGGGTCACGATCCCAGGGGTTTTTCGGTTGCTCGGGCAGTCCTGATGTCGTCATCGGTGCCGTTCGTGTTCGAGCCGGTGCGTCTGAGCGATCGTGTCACCGGAGAGGAGCTCATGATGGCTGACGGAGCGATCACCGCGCGCTTTCCGGCCCAGTTGGTTCCAAGAAATCCGGCTTCCGTTGGATTCAGACTGCGTCCCCCGCCGGATCACCACCCTCATCACGAGATCAAGGGCCCGGTCTCGCTCGCCACGGCCGTAATCGGGGCAGGGATCTCGGCCCGGGAGGATCTGCCGCCTATGTGCGGTCCCCTCGATCGGGTCGTTGAGGTCGTGGTCGACCACGATTCACTCGACTTCGATGTCTCCCCGAGTCTTGCCGCCGAGCTGTTCGACATCGGTTACGAGGCTGCACTGCAACAACTTTGTGCCCCCCAACGCAAATACGCTGACGTTTCAACGGACAGATGACGCCGCTCGCGGTGTCCTCGCCCTCGACGCACCGCTGCGGGTGCGCCTTCGTCCTGCGTCCTGGCGAGCGGGCGCCCCTGTCTCGCCGAAACGTGCGACCGTACTTGCGTCGGAGAGCACCACATGAGCAAGCCAGCAGTTGTATTCGGGGGGCCGTCAGATGAGCATGACATCTCGGTCCTGACCGGTCTCCAGGTGGCGCGCGCCCTCGGGGACGTGCATGCCGTCTACTGGTCGAAGTCCGGTGAGTGGTATCTGGTCGGGTCCGATCTCGAAGCGAGGGACTTTGCCGACGGTGTGCCTGCCAAGGCCCGTGATGTCTCGTTTGTC
>JAUXMQ010000185.1 GCA_030623125.1 Acidimicrobiia bacterium | reverse complement strand
CTCGATGATGTCTTTGATCGGTGTAAACGTCACTCTCTGGCTTCCAGCAGTCTCTCCACGTACTTGGCAATCACGTCGTTCTCCAGGTTTACGGTGTCACCGGGCTTGCGCAAACCGAGAGTTGTGATTTCGAGGGTGTGCGGGATCAGGGCAACCGTGAACGACTCTTCGGTCAGGGCGGCGACCGTCAGGCTCACGCCATCGACCGTGATCGAGCCTTTCTCGATGATGTACGGCATGAGATCCGGTGGTGGCTCGATGGTCATCACCGTTCCTCTGTCGTCGTGGGTGATGGCAGTGACAACACCGGTTCCATCGACATGACCCTGGACGATGTGGCCATCGAACCGGGCGTCGGCTCGCATTGGCGTTTCCAGATTGACATCTCCGCCTGGCTCGACCTCGCCCAGGTTGGTCCGACTCAAGGTTTCGCCGATCACGTCAACCGTGACGCTTTCGCCTTCCACCTTCACGGCAGTCAGGCACACGCCGTTCACCGCGATCGAAGCACCGACGTTCAACTCGACGAGACCCTTGCCGGACAGGACCAGCCTGCGCCCATCGGAATGTTCGGTGACGTCTGAGACGGATCCGATTTGTTCCACGATTCCTGTGAACATTGCCTACTTCAGCTCGAAGTCGATTCGATAGTCGGGGCCAAGGCTACGCACTCGGGTCAACGACACAACTGCTGCGTCGCCGACGGTGTTGAACCCTCCGGCGAGTGGGCTGATTCCGCTGCCGCCACCGACCATCGCACCGATATACACCACCCCGCGATTGACAACGCCGGCTCGCCACCACTCCCCTGCCAGCCTTGCACCACCCTCGACCAGGACATCGAGGTAACCGAGGTCGGAAAGGACGCGGCACGCCGACGTCGGATCCGGGAGACCGTCCTTTCCTTCGACCTGCACCACCCGACCTGAAGGCACGCTGCGATCCGTGGTTGACAACACCAGCGGTTCTCTGTCCCAAATTCGTGCAGTCTCGGGGAGATCGCCGGTGCCGGCAACCACGACCGGGACGGGCTGAGAACCCTCAAAGCCCTGAATGCGAACACTCAGCCGGGGATCATCGGCTCGCAGTGTTCCGGCTCCAACCACAACAGCATCGGCATTGGCACGCAGACGATGGGCGTCCGTCCGGGCCTCTTCGGAGGTGATCCACTGCGATGTTCCATCGACGGCTGCGACCGCACCGTCCAGCGTCATGGCATATTTGAGGATCACGTTTGGCAGACCTGTCTCCCTGTGATGGAAATAGCCGGGGTCCATCTCCCGAATCTCAGCAGCGAGAATCCCCTCGATTACCTCGACTCCCGCGGCACGCAAACGGGTGATCCCGGCCCCGGCGACTCTCACATCGGGATCACGCACCCCGACCACAACCCGGGAAACACCCGCTGTGATGACCGCTTCAACACATGGAGGTGTGCGTCCGTGGTGAGTGCAGGGTTCCAATGTGACGTACAAAGTAGATCCGACTGATGCTTTGTCGGCAGCCTGCAAGGCCACCACCTCGGCGTGATCCTCTCCTGTCCCGAGATGCGCACCCTCGCCAATGATCCGACCTGAGCTATCGACGACAACGGCGCCCACGCGTGGATTGGGGTGGGTCTTATGGGGTCGCGCCAGTTCGATGGCGCGTTGCATGTGGCGGTCGTCGACCACCTACGCCGTGCGGCGATCGATGCGGTATGTCGAGCCTTGCTGCTTCTTTGCGAACTCTTTCATTTCCACCGCTATCGCCGACGCCTCCCATTGTGTGCCGATCTCTCGAACTTCGGTAGACGCTACACCCAGGGACAGCGATACAACAGGGAAGGCGTAACGCTCACCACGACGATCAATCACCTCGATGTAGCCGCGGAGAGCGTCTGCGGTGACGTAGAGGTCCAGTATCCCGTCGTCGAATCGTTCGATGACTTCCTTGGAAAACGCCTCAGCCATCTCCGGGGGGATGACGGCCACGAAGTCGTCTCCCCCGATGTGCCCGACGAAAGTGCCCTCCATCCCGAGAGTTTCCGCAGCCTCGATGAAGCTCGATGCGCAGAAACGAATTACCTCATCGCCCCGCATGAATCCGTAATGATCGTTGAAAGCCTTGAAGTTATCGAGATCACCGTGCACCAGGGCAAACGGACGCCCATCGCGGATGCAGTCCTCGACCTCGGCGGTGATCTTGAAGTTTCCGGGAAGACCGGTGAGAGGGGACAGGTCCCGAGCTGCCTGAGTTCTTCGAAGGACGGCCCTGACTCTGGCGGCCAACTCCGTGATGTCGAATGGCTTGGTGATGTAATCATCGGCGCCGAGCTCGAGACCACGCACCCTGTCCTCGGGCAGTCCGCGGGCGGTCAGGAGGATGATCGGAATGTTGGCTGTCGCTGCCTGGCTGCGGAGACGATGCAAGGCTGTCAGCCCATCCATCCTCGGCATCATGATGTCGAGAACGATCACATTTGGCGGAGTGGAGGTTGCCTTCTGTATCGCGTCCTCACCATCGACAGCAGTATCCACCTCGAACCCGTCGAGCTCGAGGTTGATCTTGACCACTGTCAAGATGTCCGGGTCGTCGTCCGCTACCAGGACACGTTCGCTCATCTAACTTTCCACTGCCCTTCTCATCTTCTCTATCGCCGACGTGGGGTCCTCTGCTCCGAATATGGCAGATCCCGCAACCAACACGTTTGCTCCGGCCTCGGTGACCAGTCGTGCATTCTCGGGTGTGATACCCCCGTCGACCTGAATATCGGCTGTCAAACCGCGGTTCTCAACCCATTCTCTGGCCGCTTCGACCTTGGGGAGGACCTCGGGCATGAAAGACTGGCCGCCAAAGCCTGGCTCCACCGACATCACCACCACCAGATCACACAACTCGACAAATGGGGCCATTCCCTCAAAGGGGGTGATCGGATTGATGACCAGGCCGAAATCGAGCCCCGCCTCTTTGACGCGGCCGGCCGGTCCCGTCGGATCGGGAATCGTCTCGATGTGCATCGACAGGAGGTTCACCCCTGCCCTGACGAACTCCTCCAGATAGGTGTCAGGGTTGGTCGTCATCACATGACAGTCGAAATAGAGGTCCGTAACTCCCCGTATGCTCTCGATGACCGGTATCCCGAAGGAGATGTTCGGGACGAAATGTCCGTCCATGACGTCGAGATGCAGCCAGTCGACGTGTTTTTCGACCCTCTTTATCTCAGACTCCAGTCGCCCGAAGTCTGCTGCGAGGAGTGACGGTGCAATCTTGATGCTCACTAGGTGCTCTCCAACGTAGATACGGTCGCATGTTTCGGCGAGGCAGGGGCGTGGTCTCGCCAGGACGCAGGACGATGGCGCACCCACAGCGGTGCGTTGAGGACGAGGACACCGCGAGCGGCGTCATCTGTCCGTTGAAACGTCATCGTATTTGCGTCGGGGGGCACGAAGGATGAAGTGTACGAGCGCCGTCGGCCCACCCGGTGTCACAGCTCACGGTTGCCCGGGTCCTCGAGGCTCAGGAGAAGATACCGGCCTCCGTCCGTCTACCCCTCACCCAGTCCTCCCCCGACCGGGGCGTTTTGCCTGATGGCTGCAATGAGACCAATTCGACACCCGCGCCGCCAACACCGAGCACCGGGACAGAGTCGACCACACCCCACGTTCCGTCGTCAGGCGCATGATCGTGT
>JAUXMQ010000108.1 GCA_030623125.1 Acidimicrobiia bacterium | reverse complement strand
GCTAGAGGAAGGAGCTTCCTTTGTTCGAGCGTCGTCATCGGGGTTCCTCTCCTAGGGCTTCATTTGAGTCGGGGAAATAGCACGATCCGGTACGGGATGGAGCAGCGACCGCCACCACCGTCGCCCGACGCCCCGCGTCGAGAACAACCCGGACCATGTCGTCGTTGCCCACACCGAGACCGGAACCGTCAGGCATCGCGTCGCTGGCCAAGCGATCCAGGGCCTGCTCATCGAGACGTGACCACTTGAGCCGGCTCTCGAACTCCGACAGAGCTGCTGGGAGTTGGTTGAAGTCGCCGGCGAACAGGGCGCTCTTGATGGTGTCGCCACTCATGGCCAGATAAAGCCTGACCAGACCTCCGGGAGTCTTGATCATGGCGCTCCCGGTCGAGTCGGAGCTAGGGCTTCGTTGGAAAATCCAGTCATCGGTCTGGTACTTCGATTCCACGAGGCCGGTGGTTCGCTCCAGCTCCAAATCGGTGGGTCGGCCGTCAACCAGCTCAACTCCCATCGCCCCGGCGAAACCCTCTGCTATCGCGTCGCGAGCCGACTTTCCGGTCCATTCCTGGCCAGTCTCCCTTGTCAGCGTCGTGACCCGGCGCTCCACGGCACCCACGGCGGCATCGCCCAGTTTGGCGGCGGGGATGTCGAGAACGTCGAGCATGAACCGCGTATCCAGGTCGGCGAGAATGCTGGAGTGAAAGAGCATCCCGCCGTTCCCGTCGAGAAAGAGGCCGAGTCCGGCGATCTTGCGACCATCGACCTTTAGATCGTTCTTGCCACCGAACGAAGCCTCGACTCCTAACTTGGCCAGACCGGCAACGATTCCCTCGGAGTATTTGAGGAGGATCGCCTTTGGGCTCTGCTCGACCGGCGCGGGTGCGCACACGGCGACCCCAAGCTGACCCTCCCCCATGACGATGGCGCCACCACCGGTGGGGCGACGGTTGAACTCGGTCCCCATCTCATGACAGGCATCGACATCGATCTCGGCCTCGAGATGCTGGAAGCGGCCGCAGAGGGCCACATGATCGTGGTACGTGTAGAGCCGAAGGGTTATCGGGACCGGGCCACCCTTGCGGGTGTGACTCGCTGCTAGGGACTCATCAAAAGCAAGACCCTCGGCGCCACCCACCGAGTCATCCACCAAGTATCGCCAGCGGGTCATGCGATCGAAACCTCCTGGTACCCATCTCCAGCCCATGTGAGTGAGCAGCAGTACTCGTACAACCTCGGGGTCAAGCCCCGGGATTCGGCGTAGGCGATGGCTCCTTCGGCCGGGTAGGCAATGCCGTTGAACCCGTTGTCGATTGCTCCCCAGTCGAGCTCCTTCTTCATCTCGCCCATGGGCCGGCCACAGCCGAGGTTGATCTTGGTGTCGGGCATCGTCTCGCGAGAAAGGGCGAAGAACTCGGTGACCTCCGAGACTGGTGGCGGAGCGACACCGGCCATCGGCGTTCCCGTCAATGGCATGAGCACCACCAGGATCAGAGTCGAAACCGGATACTTGGCGATCATCTCGAGCGCGGTGTGCTCACCGAGAAATCTCCCGAAATGGAGACCGATGACGATGTGGGGGATGATCGTCAGGTCTCGCGCTGCAAGTAGCGCCAGGGATTGGTCGAAATCCACGGTGGTGAGGTCGAGGTGATAGACGTCGCGGATGGTCTCATCGGCCCCCATGATGTCCAGCATGACACCGTCGACCCCGGCGTCGGCGAGACCCTCGGCGACATCGGGATAGACAACGCCGGAGTGGACGATGATCCGCATAGGAAGGTCTCGTTTGATCCGGGCGATGGCCTCCATGTGCTTGTTGAGGGGCACCCCTCCGTCTCTCTTGGAGCCGCCCGAGACGAGGATCCCGTCGGTGCCACTTTCCCAAAGCCGATGGGCGATCTCATACAAGTCCTTTCCTGCCTTGGCCGAGATCATCCCCTTGAGCACATTGGCCTGACAGTGGTCGCATTGAAGAGCGCAGGCGTCGCCGGTCACCGAGATGGGGAGAAATCTTCGGGCGTTGGTCGGCTTCCATTCACTCGTTTCCCATTTCTTGAGTCCGGGAGCGTAGAACTCGATGACGTCGTCGAAGTTCTCACGACGAATCTCGAACGTGTCGCGGGTGGGTGTGAGGGTCACTCGGCAAGCACTCCTTCGAGTCGATACTCGGTTACCTTTTCGGCGAATCGTCTGGCGATCGCGTCGTTGCCCTCAATCATCCCGCCGCGTTCTGCTGCCAGGTCGGCTGTCTCCATCTCGATCATCCAGCCCGATTCGTAAGGATCGGACTCCACCTTTCGCGGGTCAGAGAACACCTCATCGTTGACGGCGACGATCGTCCCCGAGAGTGGAGCCACCAGAGGTCCTACATACTTCTCCGCCTCCAGCGATCCAAAAGGCTCTCCTCGTGAGACGACGGTCCCGACGGCAACAGCTGAAAGATGGGCGAGCGTCCCCGATGTCTCCACACCAAGCGAATCCATGCCGATGCGCACCCGGCCGTCACCGACATCCTTCACCCACATGTGGTGCACAAGGTCATAGAGACGATCCGTCCGGACCTCGAAGCCCTTGATCCTCAGTGATGTCATCTCATTCCTCTCTGCGCTAGATCGGCGGGTTGGCCGCCAGAGCGGCCAGCAATTGGTCCATCTCCTCGAAGGTCCCGTCGGGGCCCTCGACCCGAACCTCCTTGATTTCGTCGTCGTGAAAGCTGGCGGTCACCCGGTGGCCGTCGCAGGTCGCCGAGCCCACCCAAACTCCGGACTTGACCTTTGCCCTCCACATGCCGTTCTGGTGTGTTGACAACCCATCTACCCATTCTGGATCGACGAAGAGGGTGTCGAAGACATCGAGTTGATCCCGTTCCTCGTCCGTGAGCGTCCCCGGCTCAGCCCCAAGGCCCAACCTCTCTCCATAGCGGCGGGTGGCAGCTTCGAGGAAGAGCCCCGAATCGGCAGGCGTGGCCAGGACATAGCGTCTCATCTGGGCGAGGAACTCCTCACGGGCCACCTCACTCGGCGCCCTGACGATCGACGCGGCCGCCAAATGGTCAAATCGTGTGATGAGATTGCCCACGACCACCACCGACCCGGAAATCTGACCGGCTGCGTGGCCACAGATCTTGCGATCTCCCACCACGACCTCGTTTCTCGCATCAAGAGTGGCGGAAATGCCGACGTCGTTGAATGCTTCGACGGCCGGCTCGAGAAGAGTCCTGATGGCATCGCCTCGCCGTGCGGGAGCCATTGCCAGCGGGACCACTATCTGAAAGAAGTACTGGCCATCGTCGACATACACAGGGCCGCCACCGACCATGCGGCGATAGACCGGCAGCTCGTTGTGGGGGTTGAGCTCGTCGATGCCTCGGTGGTAGCCGATGGAGACGTAGGACTCGTCGGGCTGCATGAAGGACAGTGTGGGCGGGGCGCCTGACGACACACCATGGGCAATGGCGTGCCACAACGTCTGAGAGCGCAGACCGCTCACCCGGCCGAAGTCGATGACACGAAGGCTCTTGGTGCTGTCCAATCTCAATCCTCACACCGAAAGCAGCTGACATCGAGCTCATCGATGCGCCCGACGTACGCCTGAAATGCCTCCTCGCCTTCGAGAAGAGGGCGATGGGGAGCCTCCGGGTCATCGGGTCGGATCAATGTGATCCATCCCGCTTCGTAGGGGTCGCGATTGGCGATGAGAATGTCCTCGCTGAAGGTCGCCATGTTGGTCTTGACCACCTCACCTGCGAAAGGCGTGTGTATCGGGCCCACCCACTTGGCACTCTCGACGGTGGCCACCGATCCTCCGGTCTTGACACGCCGACCGGGCTTCTTGATCAGTATCGAGACCATTCGCCCCATCCTGGTCTGAGCGACGTCGGTCATGCCCAGACGCACCAGGTCATCCTCGAACTTGATCCAGAGGTCACCCTCGAGGTCATACCAGCGGTCGGGAGGAACATGACAGCCGCGATAACTCAGTCCAGACAGGAGATACCCTCCTCATCGAGAAAGGCTTGATAGGCCTGGACACCCTCCGGTCCGGTGACCAGATCCGCGGATTCACCCTTCCAATCCACAGGTTGGATTCGGACGAACCAGCCATCTCCGTAAGGGTCCTGATTGATGATGCTCGGATCGGAAGCCATAGCCGGGTTGGTCTCGGTGATCTCCCCGGTCAGCGGGGACGTCACAGGGCCGACCCACTTTCCGCTCTCGATAGTGCCCAGACTTCTCCCCTTCTTGGTGGGGCGGCCGGCGGCCTTGGGCAACGCCGAGATGATCTTCTTCGCCAGAAACTGGGCTACGTCGGTAACGCCCACGGTGGCCACCCCCCCGTCGTCGACGGACACCCAGACGTGCTTCTCCGGCCAGTAGTACCGATCTTCGGGGATGTTGCACCCATTGACTTCAGCCACTTTCAGACTCCTCCTCATGTGCTAGCTGACGGTGATAAAGAAACTGGTCAAAGGCCACGATCCTGATCTCCCGAGCGTATTCGTCCAAGAAGTTGGGATCTCGTGATCGGGGCTTCACCTGGTGTCGAAACGAATCATCACAATCTGGACAGGCCAACTCGAAATAGCGTCGGCCCGAGCCCTCGGTCTGCCAGGTGCGCACCTCGTCGGCGTGGGTGTCGGTCAAGTGGGCGTGCACCTCGGGGCGAGGCCCCTCGTATTCGCAGAAAGCACAATCCATCAGCCACCACCGCCCAGGTCGGCTGAGGCCTGGGAGGCCGCCGACTCGACAAGCCGAACCAGAGCAGCACCGGCAGGAACGCCTGCTACCTGATTTGCCTCGGGGATCTTGGCTGCCAGTCCCGCCGAGACGAGGTCACCGATTCTCTCGGCAAGCGCGAGACGACCAAGACCGCTGGCTTCGACAAGGTTCTCAACCGGAGTGCCGACACCATCGGTCAACAACTGGAGTATGCGAAAGTTGGTCGCGTCCGATGCCATTCTCAGGGCCCGCAAGACCGACTCCCGGGAGGCTGACACCCTCTCATCGGCGTTGGATCGGAACGTTGAGAGCCACCCGCCCGTACCGGACTCGAGGCGGTCTTCCCGATCAATCACCGACATATGGAGACGCAGGATGTCCGCAGCGGACTGCCCCAGTATCAGACTCAGACCATCGACGGGATCTGGCTGCTTGCCGATCGAGACTGGGGTCGAGCCTTCAGCCAACCGGTACTCCCGTCATCGCTTGCTCGACGAGTTGGGCGACGTCGACTACCTGGAGACG
>JAUXMQ010000195.1 GCA_030623125.1 Acidimicrobiia bacterium | reverse complement strand
GAGCGTCGATGTTCTCGGTGCCCTGGAGGATCTCCGTGACCGGAGAAGGACTGTCGAGATCGTCGTTGGCGGAGAGCCAAGATGGGCAGCCATCGAAGACGTTGCCCGGCTCAGGGACGGTATTGGGGTCCAACCTCCCCCCGGTGTTCCCCATACATTCCTCGAACCAGTTGAAGACCCTCTCGGTGACATAGTCGGCCGCTACGCGAGGACTCATGGCCCCTTCACGTCAAAGGAGGCTTCGACATCCTTGAATCTCCCAACTGGTGTTGTCGAAGCAGCGCTCGAGAATCTCGAGCGGGCGGGCCGAGTCGCCGAAGGTGCATTTCGACCCGGAGGTGAAGGGCGGGAGTGGGTTGACAACTCGGTGCTTCGACGACTGAAGAGACGCTCGTTGGCCGTCTTGCGTGATGAGATCGAGCCCGTGGACGCCTCTGCACTGGCTCGATTTGGGCTCGCTTGGCAGGGAGTCACCGCTGACCCACCACGTGGCAGAAACGCCCTTTCAGATGCCGTTCTCAGGCTGACCGGTGCCGCCGTGCCTGCCTCGGTCCTCGAGCGAGACGTGCTGGCGTCCAGAGTTGCTCGGACCGAAGACGGCATCGACGCTCTCATGATGGCCGGAGACCTCGTCTGGGTGGGAGAGGGCTCGCTTGGCTCCAGGGATGGAAGGGTGGCGCTCTATCCACGCGACACACTCACCTCGCTCTGGAAAGGACCCGACGCCGATTCCGAGTTGGACTCCAAGGCAATTGAGATCCTGGGTGTGCTGGACAACTCCGGCGCCAGTTTCTTTCGGGACGTATACGAAGGGACTGGTGGCGGAGATCCCGCGGAAACTCTCAAAGCCCTCTGGGATCTGGTTTGGGCCGGTCATCTCACCAACGACACCTTTGAGCCCGTTCGAGCGTTTGTCGCCAGACGCCGCAATACGAGCTCTGGTCGCGCCTCGCTCTCCAGTCGGTTTCCGGCTCATTCAGCCGGTAGATGGTCACTCACCAAGGGACTCATCCGATCCGCTCCTTCAGAGACAGAGCGCCATGCAGCATGGGCGGAGTTGCTTCTCGATCGACATGGTGTGGTGACGAGAAGCACGGCGCTCGCCGAGGGCTACCCCGGAGGTTTCACAACCCTCTATCCGGTCTTCAGTCGTCTCGAGGAGACCGGACGGATTCGTCGCGGCTACTTCGTCGAGGGGCTCGGTGGCTCACAATTCGCACTTCCCGGCGCGGTTGACCGTCTTCGCGGTGAATCAGATCCGTCCCTGTTGGTTATTGCCGCCACCGACCCTGCCAACCCTTACGGTGGAGTTCTTCCCTGGCCAGAACTGGCAGAGACCCGACTGGCTCGTGACGCCGGCGCTTATGTCCTCCTCTGGGGGGGTGATCTCATCGGCTATCTCGACAAAGGCCGCCGTGGGCTCACCTTGCTCAGCCCCTCGGTCGAACAGTTCAGCCTCGTATCCCAGGCCATGGCAGATGTTGCAGGGAAGTACAGACGTCTCACGTTGGTCACGATCAACGGCGAGCCTGCATCGGCCTCGCCGCTTGCTTCTCCCCTGTCGGAATGGGGCTTTGCCACCGCCCCGCGCGGTCTGACCTACCGCGGCTAGACCTAAACGCGATCGAGCACTTCGTAGGTCGTGTTGCGGAGTACCGGAGTTCGCCCGGCGGCCTCGATGACGGTGCGAAACTCTTCGGTCGTTACCTCCTGGCCGTGCTCTGCACCGGCCGCGCGAGTGATGATCTCACCCATGAGAGTCCCCCCCAGATCGTTGCATCCTGCGTCGAGAAGACGCCGACCACCGTCAAGGCCCAGCTTGACCCACGAGGCCTGAATGTTGTCGATCAGCCCATCGAAGGCGATGCGGGACACCGCGTGGATCAGCACCACTTCGTCCCAGGTCGGTCCCGGGCGAGATCGCCCACGAAGATAGATCGGCGACCCCATGTGCACGAAGGGCAGTGGGACCATCTCGGTAAACCCGGCGGTGCGGCGCTGTATCTCGCGGATGACTTCGAGATGTCTTGCCCAAGAGCGTGGATGATCGATATGACCGAACATGATCGTGGAGGTCGTCCTGAGACCGAGTTCGTGAGCGGTGATCATCACCTCGGCCCACTGCGATGTCCGGATCTTGTCGGGACAGAGATGGGCCCGAATCTCGTCGTCGAGAATCTCGGCTGCGGTCCCCGGCAAGGTGCCCAACCCGGCTTCTTTCAACTCACTCAAAAACTGCCTCACTGGAAGACCAAGGGTCTCGGCGCCCTGCCAGACCTCCAGTGGGGTGAAACCATGGATGTGCATGTCAGGAAGTTCTTCCTTGATGGCTTTGACCACTTCGACGTAGAAGTTGCCTGTGAAATCTGGGTGAATCCCACCCTGAAGGGTCACCTCGGTTGCGCCCCGGTCCCATGCCTCACGTGAGCGATCCACAATCTCGTCGAGCCCCATCAAATAGGGCTCGCCACGCAGGTTCAAAGACTTGGGTCCTTTGGAGAAGGCGCAGAAGCCGCACTTGAAGTAGCAGAGGTTGGTGTAGTTGATGTTCCGGTTGACCACGTAGGTCACCGTGTCTCCCACCGCTCGCTTCCGCAGATCATCGGCCGTTCGGGCAACGGCGTCGACCTGGTCGCCTCTCGCCATGAAGAGCTCTTCCAACTCGGTCACCGTGGGGGCATGTCCGTTCAGGGAACGATCGAGGACCGGCGCCAGATCACCGGCGCCACCGAGACCTCCGACTCCCGTTCCGCCCACCCATGCTGTGTCCATCCACTCCGCAGACAGACGTCCGACTGGCACTGGAGGATCCATATCCTTGCCCGGAGCCCACCCATAACGCGGCCGCGCCGCGCCGGACCCATCAACCTGGTTGAGCCACGTTGTGAATATGTCCTTGGGCAACATGTCTCTCGCCTCGTCGATCTCCACACCGGGCGGAAAGGCAGTGCGCTCCACGAACTGCACCTCGGGCAACGAGTCACGCAGTTCGCCGAGTCTCTCGCCGCTCCAGTCGCGGAGCAACAGGTCGGTGGCACCATCCGAAACTGCCTTCCCAGCTTGAGTGACATCGTCCACAAACACCGAGACCGGCGTCTCGATACCGGGCAAACTCGAGATCTGTGTTGCTCTGGCAACCGCCGAGCGGGTAGTCCTCAGATAGGCCGAGCGACTGCGCGCGATCGCGTCGAGCACTTTCTCTCTTGGTCCGCTGTCGACGACTGTGAGACGCCACGGTGCCACCTGTCTCGAGGCCAGCAGGAGAGCTTCGCCGGGGTCGACCACCCACGCCGCCGGGTCGTCGTCGCCAATCGTGCGCGCCACCACCAGCACGCCACCTTTGAAACCGGCTGCGATGTCGGCGGAGGTCGGGATGTCGACCTCGACGGTCGTCGTCCCTTCGCGTCGTCGACTGACTGCTGTCGGCTCGGCGAGCGTGTCAGCAGGACGGACGCGGAGG
>JAUXMQ010000058.1 GCA_030623125.1 Acidimicrobiia bacterium | reverse complement strand
TTGATCTGAAGTTCCTCCGCCGATGCCAGATAGGCCGGAGTGACACCGAAACGTCCCGATGCCACCTGTTTGATCGCGGAGTTGCGGGGGCTGTCGAACCGGTCGGGATCCTCCCCGCCTTCACCGGAGTTGGAACGACCACCTATCGAGTTCATCGCCTCGGCGAGGGCCTCGTGGGCTTCTTTCGAGAGCGCGCCGAGTGACATGGCGGCGGTGGTGAACCGCCTCATGATGGCCTCGGCGGACTCGACCCCCTCAAGAGGTATCGACTCACGCTGCACGAAAGTGAGAAGATCGCGGATCAGGGCCGGTTTTCGTGCGCCTATCGTCTCCAGATAGCGGTTCCAATCCGCTCGATCACCGGAGCGCACGGCCTTCTGCAAGGCGAGGACCACCTTTGGCCCGGTGATATGGACGTCTTCGCCTCGTCGGTGCTTGTAGAACCCACCGGACTCGGGGCCACCATCGGCGTAGCTGGCGTGTCGCTCTAGCGCCTGTCGGGCCAGATCTTCGAATCCGATGCCGCGAAGACGCCGAGGTGCGTTGCGAAAGGCGAAACGACATACCATCTCAGAGATACCGATCACCTCGAACAGCTCAGAGCCGCGATACGCCGAAAGGGTGCAGATACCCATCTTCGACATGATCTTGAGCAAGCCCTGCTCGAGGGCCGAGCGGTAGTTCTCCTGCGCCAGCACCGGGTCGACGTCGAGGGCGCCGGAGACGGCCAAGTCGCGCACCTGGTCGATCGCCAGATAAGGGTTCACCGCCGAAGCTCCGAAGCCGATGAGACACGCCAGGTCGTGGGCATCTCTCGGCTCGCCCGAAACCACGACGAGCGACACGTCACCCCTGACCCCCTCGTCGATCAGGTGATGATGCACCGCACCCAACGCCAGAAGAATCGGAATGGGACCAAAGGTGGCGTCGCACTCACGATCCGAGAGAACGACAATGGTGGCGCCGAGCTTCACGGCCTGAACCGCCTCGACGCAGATCTCGTCGATCCGTCGCTTCATACCATTAGGGCCCTCGGAGGCCTCCCATGTCACTGGAATCCAATGGGAGAAGAACCTGCGGTCACCCGACCGAACTATCGACTCCAGCTCGGCGTCGGAGAGAACCGGGCTCGCCAGTTCTATCAGATGGGCCTGACGGGGTTTGTCCTCGAGCAGAGGACCACGGCGCCCGAGCTGGATACGCAACGACATCACCAGCTTCTCCCGGATCGGATCCATCGGCGGGTTGGTGACCTGGGCGAACAGCTCGTGAAAATATTGAGGGAGTCTTCTCGGTCGATCCGACAGCACCGCCAGACCGGTGTCGTCTCCCATCGAACCTACCGGCGTGATCCCCAGAGCCATGTCGGCAAGGATCAGCCGCCGCTCCTCCGCGGTGTAGCCGAAAACTCGATTGAGGGCCGCAGCATCGAAGCGATCGTCGGCCAACGCGTCGAACGGAGCCGCTATGTGAAGAGTTTCGGTGGTCACCCACTCGTCGTAGGGCTGAAGAGCAGCCAGACCAGCTTTGATCTCCCCAGATTGTCTGACCTCTCCCGACCGGCGGTCGAAGACAATCACCTCTCCGGGCCCGAGCTGACCGGTTTCGACTGCCCGGACCTCCTCCTCAGGACATACCCCGGCTTCCGACGCCACCAGAACCACATCGGGGGTAATCGTCCAACGGGCAGGGCGGAGACCGTTGCGGTCCATTCCAGCAAGTAGAGACACGCCGTCGGTCACTGCGATTGCGGCAGGCCCGTCCCACGGCTCGGTGAGGAAAGCGTGATACTCATAAAAGGCGCGCATTGCCGGATCGAGGTCGTCGACGTTCTCCCACGCGGCCGGGATCAACAGTTCCTTGACATGGGAAAGGGACCTCCCGCTCTGCATCAACAGCTCGTAAACATTGTCGAGACTTCCCGAATCGGAGATTCCCGGCTGAAGGAAAGGAAGAACATCCCCAAACCGGTCGCCCCACACACCCGGGGTTGCCCCCTTCTCCCGAGCAAGCATCCACGAGCGGTTCGACTGGATCGTGTTGATCTCACCGTTGTGGGCGAGCGTCCGGAAAGGCTGAGCGTTCTCCCACGAGGGAAAGGTGTTCGTGGAATAGCGCTGATGGAAGATCGCAAAGCTCGTCTCGAAACCGGGATCTCTCAGATCCCAATAGAACCCTGCAATATTGCTCGCCGTGAACAAGCCCTTATAGACAACGGTGCGGCCCGAAGCCGACGGGATCGAGAGACCAGGAATCGCCTCACGCTCGATTCGCTTACGAGCCAGATAAAGGGCCCTCTCGAACTCTGCTCCCTCGCCGTCACCGGTGACGATCGCCTGTTCAATCAGTGGCAGCACATCCCGGGCGTGCTCGCCAAGCACCAAAGGATCGATCGGCACCGAACGCCACAACAGGACCCGCATCCCTTCCGCCTCCAGCGACTCAGTGACCAGAGACCGCGAAAGCGCTGCCTCCATCGGAGGAAGAAAGCACATCGCAACACCAATACGCTCAGCCGGAAGGTCCAGCCGATGGCCACCAAGCTCCCGACGAATCAGCGTGTGCGGGATCTGTGTCAGCAGACCTGCCCCATCACCTGTGCCGTCCGCGGCGCGAGCGCCCCGATGGTCGAGTCTCTGCAAACACTCCACAGCCAGACGGGTCATGCGGTAAGAGGGAACACGGTCAAGGGCAGCGATGAACCCGACGCCGCAGGCGTCGTGCTCGATGCCTGGATCGATATGAGGTGCCACCAACCCCAACCTCGTGTTGAGAACGGAGCATTGTAGGGTGCCAGCCGGGTGACTCGTGAAGTAGGGGATCGAGGAGCCCACCGGCCCCCCATCCAACACTTGACTCCACACGCTGTCCTGGCAATACTCCCACCAAACGCGTTCATCAAGAGCGGCTGAGGGACAGGCCCTTTGAAGCCGCGGCAACCGACAAGAGCACGGTGCCAATGCCTGGACGATGAGCTGCCGTCGGCGGGTTTCCGTTGCGGCGCTTGAGAGCGCTAGTCAATCGAACGGAAACGACATGACCTACAACAATTCGCCGGCAACCCCGCTCACCCTCATCCGATGCGTCATGGGCACCTGTATGTGTATCCACGTGGGCACCCGCGGGCCCTGTCAGTAGTCATCTGACACTTCCCTCGCCGGCCCACCTCCCTCCGGGCCCTGCGCGGTACGCGCTCATCCCCTTCTCCAACCAGCACCCACTCCCCGAATGGAGCAAACGAAATGCCACTCTTTCACATAGAACACCGATTCCCAACCCGAAACAGCTCGTCTGGGTCGGTGCCGGCCGCATTCGATAGAGGGGAGCCAAAGCTGTGACCTTTGATACGTCTCTCACTTGTCGGGAGTGCGCCCGCACCTTTGACCCCGGGCCTCTCTACTTTTGTGAATGGTGCTTCGGGCCCCTCGAGGTCACATATGACTACGACCGAATAGCTGAAGTCACCACCAGGGAGGACATTGAGAAGGGCCCTCCTTCCCTGTGGCGCTATGCCAACCTCTTGCCTGTCTCCCGATCGGCGACGGCTGATCTCGGCGCTGGTCTCACACCACTGATCAGGGCAGACCGACTGGCCAAGGAGTTGGGTCTGAGCGATCTTTGGATAAAGAACGACTCCCTCAACCCGACCAATTCCTTCAAGGACCGACCGGTGACTGTCGCTTTGTCCAAGGCTGTGGAGTTCGGGTTCAAGACGGTGGCCTGTGCGTCAACGGGCAACCTGGCCAACTCTGTTGCGGCTCATGCGGCTCACGCAGGTCTCGACTCGTACGTTTTCGTCCCCCATGACATCGAGCCCGCCAAGATCGTCGCCGCGGCGACTCTTGGCAAAGTTGTTGAGGTAGAGGGCAACTACGACGAGATCAACCGTCTCTGCGTGGAGCTTCACGACATCTACGAGTGGGGGTTCGCCAACATCAACCTGCGTCCCTATTACGCAGAAGGATCGAAGACGATCGCCTTCGAGACGGCGGAGCAACTGGGCTGGGAGCTGCCGGACCATGTCATAGTCCCGGTCGCCAGCGGAGCATTGCTGACCAAGGTCAAGAAGGGATTCGACGAGCTTGTTCGGATCGGTCTGGTGTCTGAAAACAGCCAGGTCCGGGTTTCCGGCGCTCAAGCCGAGGGTTGCTCCCCGGTCGCCGTCGCCTTTGAGGGCGGCTCGGAAGACATCCGGCCGCAGAAACCCGACACCATCGCCAAATCACTGGCTATCGGCGACCCGGCAGACGGCTACTACGCCCTTCGCGCCGTCCGGAAATCGGGAGGGGCGGTTACAGCCGTCACGGATGAGGAGATCATCTCTGCGATCCGACTATTGGCCCGGACCGAAGGAATCTTCACCGAGCCTGCCGGCGGTGTGACCATCGCCTCTCTGATCAAGCTCACCTCACAGGGGGTTGTGGACACTTCCGAGCGTGTCGTCGCCTATGTCACCGGGCATGGTCTCAAGACCCCCGAGGTTGTCGACGCACGTGCCGTGGCAAGGATCCCGGCGAACGTCGTGGGCTTTCAAGAGGCATTGGGAGAAAAGGAGGAGCAGCTATGAAAGCAGTAGTCAAGATCCCCACGTCGCTGCGTGGGCTCACCGGAGGGTCCAGCATCGTCGAGGTGCCGACAGGTCGGTTGAGCGAGGTCATCACCAGTCTCACCGACACGTACCCCGAGTTGGGCGAGCGTCTTCTCGACGAAGCGGGCGATCTTCGCAGGTTCGTGAATGTGTTCGTAGACGACGACGACATCCGGTTTCTCGATCATCTGGAGACGACAGTTTCTCCAGGCCAGGTTGTGACCATCCTTCCCGCGGTCGCCGGGGGTTGAAGTGAGCTTGAGCTATCAGGATCTTGTTGATGCGGCGAAACAGGAGATCCCCGAGGTTGACCCGGCACAGCTATCCGATCTGATCGGCAACGTGGCCATTCTCGACGTCCGTGAGTCCGACGAATACGACCAGGGAGCCATCGCAACAGCCAAGCTGGTACCGAGAGGTCTGCTCGAGGGGACGATCGCCACGCACGCCCATGACCCCAACGAGAGGATCGTGGTGTACTGCGCCGGCGGAGCGAGATCGGCTCTCGCCGCCCTGACCCTCAAACGCATGGGTTATTCGAGCGTATCCTCCCTACGAGGCGGATTCGGACGCTGGAAGAACGAGGGTTACCCGTGGGGGCTGCCTGAGACGCTGACCGGCGACCAGCGAGGCCGTTACAGCCGACATATCCTCCTGCCGGAGGTCGGTGAGGAAGGCCAAATACGGCTCCTGCAATCGAAGGCCCTCATCGTCGGGGCGGGAGGGCTCGGATCCCCGGCAGCGCTGTATCTGGCGGCCGCGGGTGTGGGGACCATCGGCATTGTCGACTTCGATGTGGTCGATACCACCAACCTGCAGAGACAGATTCTCCACAACATCGATCGTGTCGGCCAGTCGAAGGTGGAGTCGGCGCGAGAGACACTCGCCTCCCTCAACCCAGACGTCAAGATCCTCACCTACAACGAAAGGCTCACAGCCGACAACGTGCTCCAGATCCTCTCCGGCTACGACGTTGTGGTTGACGGCGGTGACAATTTCCCTACCCGATATCTGGTAAATGACGCGGCACTGCATCTGCGGATACCCGTCGTCCATGGTTCGATCTTCCGCTTTGAGGGGCAAGTGACAGTCTTTGAGCCCTACAAGGGGCCTTGCTATCGATGCCAATACGCCGAGCCACCACCACCGGAGCTGGCCCCCAGTTGCGCCGAGGCTGGAGTGCTCGGGGTTCTGCCCGGGATCATTGGTTCACTTCAGGCCATGGAGACTCTGAAGATCCTGCTGGGCATTGGAGACAATCTCCGAGGTCGTCTACTGACCTTTGACGGGTTGAGCCAGGAGTTCACCACACTCAATATCAGACGCGACCCGTCATGCCCTGCGTGCTCGAGCGAAAGTCATCCACCGCAACTCGTCGAGTACGACCAGTCCTGCACGCCCGCCGGGGTCGTCGCCCGAGCCGGCTAGCCAGGCTTTTCCATGCTCGGAGTCGAAGACTGATGGCTGCTCAAACAGTTTCCAACTTCGACCTGACCTGCGGAGGGCGCTGACCACCCCTGCGCGAAGTCTCATGGGGACGAACACGAGACCGAGTTTCTCGAGATGAGGCCATGGCGCGGCTCGACCAGCTGTTGGCCCCTTCTCCCGTTAACTTCCTTTCTTCTGTGAGAAGCTATTCCTCTGTCCCGGTCAATCCCCGATCATGAGTCTCCCCCTGCCTGAGAGAGCCCGAGTGGTCATCATCGGCGGCGGTGTGATCGGTGCCAGCGTGGCCTATCACCTGGCGCACATGGGCTGGACCGACGTCGTCCTGTTGGAACGGAACCGGCTCACTTCAGGCACGACCTGGCATGCGGCCGGGCTGATCGTCACCTTTGGGTCCCTGTCCGAGACATCGACCGAGATGAGGAAGTACACCCGAGACCTCTACAGCCGACTCGAGTCCGAAACAGGTTTGGCGACCGGGTTCATGCCGGTCGGATTCGTGGAGTTGGCGACCGAGCCCGACCGGCTCGAAGAGTTTCGGCGGGTCGCCGCCTTCAACCGATTCTGTGGTGTGGACGTTCAGGAGATCTCCGCGAAGGAAGTTTCTGAGATGTTTCCTCTGGCCCGGACCGACGACATCCTTGCCGGCTTCTACACCCAGGGCGATGGTCGGGCCAATCCTGCCGACGTCACCATGTCACTGGCGGCCGGGGCCCGGATGCGAGGTGTGTCCATTCTCGAGAACGTGGCATCAACCGGGATCGTCTCAAGACAAGGCGCTGTGACCGGAGTGGAGACCACGCGGGGTGTCATCGAGGCTGAGTACGTGGTCAACTGCGCCGGGATGTGGGCCCGCCAAATCGGTGCCGGTGCGGGTGTGAACATCCCTCTTCAGGCGGCCGAGCACTACTACCTGATCACCGAGCGGATCGATGGGATCTCC
>JAUXMQ010000234.1 GCA_030623125.1 Acidimicrobiia bacterium | reverse complement strand
CTTTCGGTCTTGTTGACTCCGATCCACATCTGGCAAAACACCCCGATCTGGTCGAAGAGGTCAAGGGAATGCTCGGGGATTCCGTCGATTGGCTATTCGTCAGCTAATGGGGCGCTCATGAGGATCATTGCCGGGAGTGCGCGAGGAAGGCGGATCAAGGCGCCGGACACGAGCCGAACACGCCCTGTCACAGATCGGGCGAGAGAGGCAGTCTTCTCCGCGATCGGGAGTTGGGTCAACCAAGCAGTCGTGGCCGACCTCTACGCCGGGTCAGGATCCTTTGGGTTGGAGGCGTTGTCGAGAGGTGCAGGGTCGGTGGTTTTCGTCGAGCACGGGCGCAAGGCCCTGATCACGCTGAGATCGAACATAGCAACTGTCGCTCTGGGCGGAAGAGTGGTCGAAGCCACCGTTGAGAGCTTCCTGAACAGGTGCGATGACCGATTCGACCTTGTCTTCATGGACCCGCCCTGGGACCAGGACACAGGTATCATGGAGAGGGATCTGAC
Source organism: Acidimicrobiia bacterium (assembly GCA_030623125.1). GTDB lineage: Bacteria > Actinomycetota > Acidimicrobiia > Spongiisociales > ZC4RG35 > SZUA-217. The sequence continues at coordinate 2,455 of JAUXMQ010000234.1, read as the reverse complement.
GACCCTCGACCGGCTCTTGTTGCCGAGTGCCGAGGTTGTTGTGTCCCGTCGCCACACCGACAGGATTCCCGATGTTCCCAAAACATGGCGAGTTGCCACGGATAGGCGTTACGGAGATACCAGAATCCTCAGGTACGAGAAGGTAGAAAGCGCAGAATGACAACCGCATTGTGTCCCGGCAGCTTCGACCCGCCGACGAACGGGCATGTCGATGTGATCAATCGTGTCGTTTCCGCGTTCGACCGCGTCGTTGTCTCGGTGATCGACAACCCTTCCAAGAGCTCTCTGTTCAGCGTGGAAGAGCGCGTGGGGATGATCACCGAGATCCATGGTGACGATGTCGAAGTCACTGTATTTGGTGGTTTGCTGGTCGACCATGTGAGGGAGGTCGGTGCAGACGTCGTCGTCAAAGGGCTGCGGACGGTCGACGATTATGAATATGAGAATCAGATGGCTCAGATGAACAGACATCTGACCGGGATGGAGACGGTGTTCATGCCTGCCTACCCGGAGCACGGGTTTATTTCTTCGACGCTGGTCAAAGAGGTTGCAAGGCTCGGTGGATCGATGAGCGGTCTGGTCCCCGACGTGGTGGAGAACGCACTGAAGGAGCGGTTGTCATGACCCAGGACACACAGATAGATATCGGCGCCGAAGTTGTAGTTGACGTCTCCGGCCGTCCAGAGCCATCCGACATTCTCGACATCGTTGATGAGCTGATGGTCCATCTACACGAGGCGAAGACGATGCCATTGTCGTCCAATGCCCTTGTCGACCGGGATGCACATCTCGGTCTTCTCGAGAAGCTTCGGGAAAGCCTTCCAGACGAGCTGCGAGCAGCCCGTTGGATGGTCCGCGAGCGCGAGGCCTTCATTTCCCGGACGAATGAGAAAGCCCGCGAGATCATGGAGAAGGCCCGAACCGAGGCAGACGAGATGGTCTCGGATTCAAACATCGTCGCCGAGGCGGTGGAGGAGGCCAACATCCTCGTCCGTCGGGCCGAAGGTGACGCCCGGCGTCTCCGACTGGAGACCGAAGACGAGATCGAGAAGAAGCTGCAGCGCGTCGAGGGACTCCTCGAAGACATAATGGTCCAGTGCCAGGCCGCGCGAAGCGAGCTCCACCAGGCCAGACCCCGTCCACCCGAAGTCCCGATCTGACATGAGCGCCGACTTGGTCATCAGCATTGGTGACCTGGCCGGACACCTGGAGAAGGAACGGAGCTTCGCCGGGAGTCGCGACGTTTCCCTTCGGCTGGGTGATTCAACGGTCAAAGGCCCTATTGCGGTCACCGGTGTGGTTACCGGGACGATCGACGGCGTCCAGGCCAGGTTTCGGGTGGTTGCGAATGCCCGTCTCACATGTGTTCGTTGTCTCACGGAGTGGGAACGTCAACTGGAGACGGAGAGCTTGCAGCACTTCTCGGTGACGCCGGATGAGGATGGCTACGCAATCGTCGACAAGGAGATCGATGTTGGGAGCGCTGCCACCGATGAGTTGGCGCTGAGCATTCCGGCGACCCCACTGTGTCGAGAAGACTGCAAGGGACTTTGCCCAATCTGTGGAACCGACTTGAATAGTGACCCCTGTGACGGGCATGGAGAGGACTCTGGCTCTCCCTTCGCCGTCCTGAAAGACTTATTCGAATCCTGAGAAACCAAGGAGTGCCCGACATGGCGGTGCCCAAGAAGAAGATGTCGCGCTCACGAACCCGTCAGCGCAAGGCGGCCTGGAAGGTCTCCGCTCCAGCCAGTGTGGCGTGCGAGCAGTGTGGCAAGCCAAAACTTCCTCATCGGGCCTGTCGTGAGTGCGGTACATACGCCGGCCGCGAAGTACTCGACACCGATTAAGTGCCAGGGGAGCACCAGGAGAATTGGCCCGTATCGCCCTCGACGCCATGGGGGGCGACCACGCCCCTTCCGAGACCGTTGCCGGTGCGGTTGAGGCAGCACGCGACGGTGTGAATGTGGTGCTGGTGGGCGATCACCAGGCTCTCGAGGTGGAGCTGTCCAAGCACGACACCCGTCTCCCGATTGTTGATGCGGCCGATGTCATCGGCATGGGAGACGAGCCTGGCCGGGCGCTCAGAGAAAAGCCCGAGGCGTCAATAAACGTCGTGGCAAGACTTGTCGCGGAAGGGTCCGCGGACGGGTTCGTTTCCGCTGGCTCAACAGGAGCAGCCATGGCTGCGGCCGCGATAGTCATTGGGCGAATCAAAGGTGTTGCGCGTCCCGCAATTGCCACGATATTTCCGACCCCGGGAACGCCAACGCTCGTGCTCGACTCCGGCGCCAATTCTGAGGTGAAAGCTGAGCAGCTCGCTCAGTTCGGGATCATGGGCTCGGTGGCGGCCGAGGCGCTGTTCGGCGTGAAGGATCCCCGCGTCGGTCTTCTCTCCATCGGGGAGGAGAAGGGAAAGGGGCGTGACCTGGAGCGAGCGGCCTATGACTTTCTT
>JAUXMQ010000004.1 GCA_030623125.1 Acidimicrobiia bacterium | reverse complement strand
CTTACCCTCAAACAGACCAGGGCCACCAGGGCGTTCACCGAGATTCAGCCAAAGATCAAGAAGATCCAGGCAGAATACAAAGACGACCCTCAGGAGATGCAACGTCGTCTCATGGAGACCCAAAGGGCGGCGGGCGCCACACCCGGTGGATGTCTCCTTCCGCTCCTGGTCCAGATGCCGATCTGGTTTGCACTCTTCAGGTTGCTCAGAGTTCCTCAGGACTACCTGGACGAGACTTCGGCGCTCTTCTTATCCCTCGACAACGGTGGGGCCACCTTTCTAGGAATGAAACTTGGAGAGTCGCCGGCAATGGCAATGCAGGTGAGTTTGCTGCATGCCCTCCCCTATCTGTTGATGATCGCCTTCATGGTTGCCACCCAGTACGTGCAGCAATGGCACTCCACATATGGCCAGGACCGGCCGGATCAGAAGGGCGCCGGGGCCCAACAGGCCATCACCAAGATTATGCCCTTGTTCATTGGTTTCATATCATGGAACTTCCCGGCGGGGCTGGTGCTCTATTGGACCACGTCAAACCTGTTTCGTCTCGGACAGCAGGTTCTGATTTTCAAGATCGATGGGCGCCCAACCCCGCCAAGCAAAGCTGAACCAGAGCCAGGCCAGGATGACGGCCCTGATGGGAGCAAGCCAGGTAATCCACAGCAGGGTGCCGCTGACAAGCGCCGTCGGCGCAGGAGGAGATGACATGGTCAATGTCGATATGGTCGAGGTGAAAGCCAAGACCGTGGAAATCGCCGTAGAAGCGGCAATGCAAGAGTTGGGCATCGAGGACCGGGATGGTCTTGATGTCGAGATTGTGACCGCCCCGGTCAAGGGTTTCCTCGGAATTGGCGGTGAAGACGCGGTTGTCCGTGTCACCAGGAGAAAGGGCCGCCGTCGTCGTGGAGGACGTCGTGCTGGCTCCTCGCAGGGGAAAGGGGACCAGTCTGGTAAAGCAAAATCCGGCAATCAGCAGCGCGGCTCTGCAAGATCAGGTAAGAATGGGTCCCGACAGCAACAAAACAAGCCGCCCAAGAACACCGGAGCGGCCCGCAAATCCGAGAGGAAAGAGAAGACCGTGAGTGATGACCGCCCGGTTCTATCCACCGAAGAACAGGCCAGGATCGCCCAGGAGTTTCTGGAGGGTCTGGTTGGGGCCTATGGTCTCGAGGGCGAGGTCACCACGACAGTGGACGACGGTGTCATCATTGCCGACGTCAGTGGTGAGCAAACCGAGGCCCTTGTCGGGGTTCGCGGGACGGTACGCGGCGCCATTCATGAGTTGACCAGGACGGTTCTGCAGCGATATGGGCAGGAAACCGCCCGTCTTCGTCTGGATATCGCAGGCTACGCCGAACGACGTCGACAGGCTCTCTCCATCTATGCCGAGCAGTTGATCGATCAGCTGAACAGCGAAGGCGGAGAGATCATGCTGGAGCCGATGAGTCCGGCCGATCGTAAGGTAATACATGATGTTGCCTCTACCAGACCAGGGATCGAGTCCTATTCAGAAGGCGAATCACCAAGACGTTTTGTCGTGTTGTCCAAAGTGGGTTCTTCCGAAGAAGAATGATCCAGCAACACCGCAGTATGAGTAGCCCGGAGAGCAATCTCCGGGCTACTTTGGTTTCACGTGGAACACAGCTACTGGACACGAGTAGGGGATCATGTCGGTCACGGGATCGATTCCTCCCAGCTTGCCCAACTGATTGACTATCGAGACTGGCTTGTTTCCGAGGCTCTACCGGTTGGTGGTATCGGCCCGGCGGAGGCGGTGAGGATCGACCGGCGACATATCGCAGATTCACTGCTTTTCGCCGCTCCGATGCAGGAGCCGGGTGAGATCTGGGATTTGGGGTCGGGTGCTGGTCTTCCCGGGATACCACTGGCGATCCTGCTTCCAAGGACCTCCGTGGTTCTCATCGATCGCTCTTCGCGAAGTGCCGATCTGATGAGACGGGCAATCAGGATTCTCGATCTGCCAAACGTGCGGGTGGAGCATCGTGAGATCGATCATCTGCGAGGAAACTCCCCTACCATTGTTTCCAGAGCGGCTTTGCCCCCCGAAAAGATCCTCCGTGTGGTGAAAAGACATCTCGATCACCAAGGAGTGGCGATCGTAGGTGGATCGTGGACAAGGAAACCGAGCGCTCCGGGATGGGAGACACTAGAGATTCCACGCGATGTCCTTGACCATACGGTGTGGCTACTTATCATGCGTCGTCCATGACGAAACCAACAGTGGTCGCCCTTGCCAACCAGAAGGGTGGGGTCGGCAAGTCCACAACGGCAATCAATCTCGCAGCTGCACTGGCATTCCAGGATCAGCGGGTGTTGCTCATCGACCTCGACCCACAGGGCAACGCCTCGAGCGGGCTTGGCATCGAACGTCGCGATATCGAGGTATCGGTTTATGACGTCCTGCTCAAGGAGTCAGATATTGGGGACGCCATCGAGCCGACCTCGGTGCGTAATCTCTTTGTGGTGCCGGCCACAATCGATCTGGCGGGCGCCGAAATCGAGTTGGTCTCGATGTTTTCACGTGAGACCAGACTGAAGACGGCGATCTCGGAGATTGATCAGGATTTCGACGTGGTGTTCATCGACTGTCCACCATCGTTGGGTTTGCTCACCGTCAATGCTCTTGCTGCCGCTGGTGAGGTGATGATACCGATCCAATGTGAGTACTACGCCTTGGAAGGTCTCACCCAGTTGCTCAAGAACGTCGAATTGGTCACATCCAGCCTCAACCCGGCATTGAAGGTTACTGGCGTGATTCTCACCATGTATGACGGTCGGACCAAGCTCTCCAAGGACGTTGCCGCCCAGGTTCGTGAATATTTTGGCGACATTGCCTATCGAACAGTGGTCCCCAGATCGGTTCGGCTCTCCGAGGCACCGTCCTACGGTGAGCCTATCGAGGCTTTTGACCCAATGAGCAGGGGGGCAATTGCCTACCGACATCTCGGCAAGGAATTCATCGAACGGCATGACGTCGAAGAGGAGGATTAGGAGTTGAGCCCACGTAAGGCAGGTCTTGGCCGTGGTCTGGAGGCGCTGATACCAAGTGAGCCGGACGAGATCTCAGAATCGGTATTGCTTCAGGTTCCAGTTGATGAGATTGAGGCCAACCCGGATCAGCCGAGAAGCCGGTTCGATGATGTCGGTCTCGACGAGCTCTCCGCCTCGATCAAGGAAGTTGGGATTCTCCAGCCAATCGTGGTCACCCATACCGACACGGGGTACACCCTTGTCGCCGGCGAGCGGAGGTGGCGAGCCGCCAAGCGAGCTGGACTCGATACGATTCCGGCCGTTACCCGAGAGGCTTCGGGTGATTCCACCCTTGTCGAGTCACTCGTGGAGAATGTGCAGCGTCAAGATCTCACTCCCCTCGAGGAGGCTCACGCCTATCGTCAACTCCTGGAAGATTTTGGAATGACACAGGAGCAGGTTGCCGATCGTGTTGGAAAGTCGCGTCCGGCCGTCTCCAATACCCTCCGTCTTCTGCAACTGCCAGGTCCGGTTCAGACGTTGGTGGACGCCGGGCATCTCAGCGCTGGGGCTGCGAGGGCTCTTTTGGGGTTGGATGATGAGAAGTACGTCATGTATCTGGCCGAAAAGGCACACGCAGAGGGATGGAGCGTGCGGCAGGTCGAGGAAGCAGTGCGCACGCGGCGCGAGATGGAATCTCCAACCCGGAAGGAAAGCGTCCGCGTCGTACGGCCGGTGGAGATCATCGAGTTGGAGAAGCGACTGATCGAACGACTGGGGACCAAGGTCAACATCAGCTATCGCAACGAGAGAGGCAAGGTCGAGATTCGATTTGGCTCAATCGAGGAGCTCGAGCACATCTATCGGGTCATCTCCTAGTGCTAAGCGCCGCCCCCCGAGGATCCGGAGGCAAGGAAGCCAGTCAGCCCTTCTACGACGGTCACTCCCAGACTGTCGCTGAGATGACGACGTGAGATGACCGCGGCCGGAGCTCTCGTTTCCTTGAGCATTGCGCTTGCCCGACCTTCCACACGCCCACCAACAACAGAAGAAAGTGACCTGGCTAGTTGCTCACCCGCTGCTGAGATGCTGTGATCGGTAGCGAAATAGAAGACACAGTCCTCGTCCGCCGGGTTGATTCGGAAGGCGATGATGAGGTCCGACCCCATTCGGTTGGCTCGTCTCGCCCGGAGACGCTCGGGCAGTTGGGTATCCTGACTCCTCGACATCATGGGAAGCCCTCCGGCGTCCTGGATTGCAATGGCGGCCCCGCTGGCGGCCGCCCAGGCCTGCCGAGTCTCGTGGGGGTCGCGACAGCCGGCGTCGAGGTAGACCCTGGTTCCGGCGACGGTGGGAGGGAGTCTCCTCAGCCACTCTCTTTCCCGAAGAGCGTGACGACCCTCCTTCATATCCCCTCTGCTCACCAGACGGATCTCGGTGACGACCTCCGGCCCGACTTTTCCATCTTCTGCCAGATTGCGATTGTGCTGGAAGTCGATCACCGCCGTCTCGGTGTCAGGTCCGAAGATCCCATCGGCTTTACCCGAGTCGAATCCAAGAGAGTTGAGACGTGACTGCAATTCGGCCACGTCCTCACCCCGAACCATCGGCCGACGCATGTAGACGAGACGGTCGCCAAGCCGATAGCCGGCCTCATAGAGGGATCGCCAGGTATCGGGCCCGACGATTCCATCAACGTCCAGACCCTTCGCCTTCTGGAATGCCATCACAGCATCCAGCGTGAAGTCGCCAAAGACCCCCCGTACGTCGTCGGCTGATTCGATACCAAGCGCGGCAAGTCGATCTTGGATGTCCCGAATGGGAGGGCCCTCGTCACCGAGGCGAAATAGACGCATTGGCCAACAATCTTAGGAAGACCCTGCGCCGAAGGGATCAGATGTATTCGGCGAGTTCCTGCATCAGACGATGCTTGGGGGCAGCACCGACGATCCGCTTCTTTTCGACTCCATCCTTGAAGAGAATGAGCGTTGGGATGCTCATGACGTCGTGGGCGGCGGCGGTCTGCGGATTGTGATCAACGTCGAGTTTGCCGATATTGAAGCCATCATGCTCCTCAGCGATCTCCTCCAGAACAGGTGCAATCACCCGGCACGGGCCACACCATTCGGCCCAGAAGTCGACGAGGATCGGCGTCTCACCGCTGATCTCATCATTGAAAATCCCATCGTTGAGGGTGCGAATTTCAGCCATGTCAGTTTCCTTCTCCTTGGTCTACCTCAGTGAACCTGACTCACTGATAGGTCATTCCTGGTGTGCCAGCCATCGTTCGGCATCGATGGCAGCCATACAGCCTGTTCCCGCCGCCGTCACAGCTTGGCGGTATACGTGGTCGGCAACGTCACCAGCAGCAAAGACGCCTTCGACCGAGGTGCGTGTTCCGCCGCTGTCTGCGATTATTAGATAACCGTTTTCGTCGAGGTCCAGCTTGTCCAAGAAGAGGTTGGTCGTGGGCTTGTGTCCGATCGCAACGAACACGCCATCGATCGCCATCTCCGAGGACTCCCCGGTAACGGTGTCCTCGAGGGTCACTCCGGAGACGAGATCGTCACCATGGATCTCAGTCACGATCGAGTTCCACCTCATCTCGATCTGGTCGCTCGCTTCAGCGCGAGCGGCCATGATCTTGGAGGCCCGCAACTCATCGCGTCGATGCACGATCGTAACTTTGGAGGCGAATTTGGTCAGGAACAAGGCCTCTTCCATGGCGGTGTCTCCGCCACCGACGACAATCAGTTCCTTATCCCGGAAGAAGAACCCGTCACAGGTTGCACATGCGGAGACCCCCTTGCCGGTGAGCTTCTCCTCACCCGGGACACCGAGCCATGTTGCTGAGGCACCCGTGGCGATGATGACGGCGTCGGCTGTGTACTCGTCGGCCCCGACGTTGATCCTGAAGGGTCTCGTGGAGAAGTCGACTTCGGTCACATCGACTTGATGGAGCCTTGTTCCGAATTTCTCGGCCTGCTTTCGAAACTGGTCCATCAGCTCTGGCCCTAGGATCCCGTCAGGAAACCCCGGATAGTTCTCGACGTCGGTCGTGATCATGAGTTGACCACCGGCGAGCAGGCCCTCAAAGACGATCGGATTCAGATCGGCGCGCGCCGCGTATAGCGCTGCGGTGAGACCTGCCGGGCCTGATCCGATAATCACCAACTTTTCATGCATCATTCTTCCTCGACCCTCTTGAACCAGAAGTAGCCGCCCACTCCAAGAAGCAAAGCTCCCAGGACAGCGAACGCTCCTGCGGTGGTGAGCGGGATCTCCAGTGCTCCGAAGATTGCCCACAACAGGAATATCAACGCTGTCAACGCCATTGCCAGCGTCAGGATTCCCAGTCCGGTGAGCTTGATGCCATAGGCGACACGGTCGACGGTCATTGCCCGGACTTTCTGTGCAACCTGCTCGAGGAGTTCAGCGAATTTGATGGCGTATTCGTGCATGTTCTCGTCAGGCTAGTTCTATGGTCCCTGGGACGGTATTTCGTCCTGTCTCATTCGAGAAAGGGATTCACCCGCCTTCAGACCGCGAACGGTTATTAGACCGCGACCTCACCAGATTCCGACTGATACCGGCTGAACACTTCCTCGTAGATGGTGAGGTAGGCCTGGTATCCGCGAGTCGTGAAGAAATCTAGAGCCTTCGCCGCGGCCCCGACAGCCTCGGGGTGATCGAAAGGCAGAACCGCCGCTGTGACTGCATCCGCATGCGCCCGGGACAGAGGCGGCATGGTCGTCGACCAGAGTTCCAGCATCCTGCCCCGGGCCACAAGGGCCAATTCGACGTCACCATCCAGAGCTGACACAACCATCGTCCCGAACTGACGGAGCCCATCGAGTGCTCGGCCTTTCGAATCTAGCGCTTCAAGCCGGGCTAGAAGCCTCTTGGCGTTGTCGATATCTCCAATAATGCCGACGCTCCCCATAGCCGTCTCCAGTGGATCGGGATAGCCAAACGGGTCTATCTCACCTTCGATCGCCTGCGTGACCACACTCTCAAACTCTCCCTGGAGGTACATCGCGTTGGCACGGATCTCGAACCCTGCAGCGATGACTTGTGGATCCTCGCTTCGGAGATATGTGTCGGATACTTCAAGAACGCGGGAGTGCTTGACCGGATCCACACCGTCTCGTGTTTGTTCGAACCAGAACCGATTGCACTCGAAGGCAGTCACCCAGAATTCGGAGAGGTCAAGTCGCTCACCGGCTTCGACCAGCGAGAAGGCCTTCTCGAGGTCACCCTCATTGAACCTGGTCAACGAGTCAAAGAAGAGCATTCTGACTTGCCAGGCGATGTTGCCTGACTTGTTGATCAAGCGATTCAGCTCTTCGAACCTACTGGAGATCTGATTATCGGCCAGCGTCGACGCATTGAGATTGTTGATTGCCCGTATCTCTGCATTCAATAGGCCACGATCGGCGGCCACATCAGCGATGCCCCTGAAAAGAGCGACGCTCTCAACACTGCGTCCACCCTGCATCAGCGACATGGCCTTGTTGTTGAGGGTGTCGAGTAGCTCCTCGACCATGTCTAGTTGCTCTAGAAGTGGGAGTACGTGATCAGCAACCTCGATCGCCTCGGCATACCGATGGGTGAGGGCCAGGGCCCTTGATGTCTCGCTGGCCAGCCGGGCCCACGCCTCATCGTCGATGTGAGGTGTCGCTTCGTATGCCGGCAGGATGGTCTCCAGCGCCCGGGCTGCATTGAAGTTTCCGGCAAAGGCGTGGGCGAGGCACGTGGCAGCGGCGGCGATGCCCTGGACATCACCACTCTCCCTGTAGTACTGGAGGGCCTCGAAGCCCATTTCATACGCCAGGTCCTCCCTTCCGGAGGTCTCGAGGCAAACGGACAACTCCATCTTCAACCTGGCTATCTCCGCTTCGTCCGAAGTAAGTTCGATTGCGTGCTGATATAGGGAAACGGCCTGCAAGTCGGACCGCAATGCTCGCGCCCGCTCCGCCGAAGCGATAATGGATCCCCGGGCCCGGTCCATCAGATCCTTGTTGCCGGGATCTGCAGCAGCTGCATTGGCGTAATGACTCGCAACCACTCCGGCCAACTCCGGATCGTCGAGTAACTCCGTTCGACGGGCGACTTCGAGGTGACGCTTCACCCGCTCAGACTTCGGTAGACGACCGTAGGCAACCTCGCGGATCAGACTCTGCACAAATCGATACTGTCCACGTTCAGGTGACCGAGGATCTTCATCCAATTCGAGAATGTCGATTCGAACCAACGACATCAGGGTCTCTTCCAACTTCTCGGGCGCCGCCTCAGCCATGTCCGCAATCCCACCCATGGTGAATGAAAGTCCGAGCACCGAAGCGTCCTGGATCACCGCGACCTCATCGGGTCCCAGACGATCGAGTCGTGCTCCGATTATGGCGCTGACACTGTCCGGTATTGCCAACTCGCCGGGGTCGCCGACCAACTCGTATCCATCGTCAGCGTCAACCAGTCGGCCCGAGTTGATGAGCATCCGGACGAACTCGACGGCGTGAAGCGGAACACCCGCCGTTCGCTCGGCGATGCGCCCAACCACGGCATCAGGGATTCCCGGTGCCAATCCTGTCACCAGGTCCTTCATTGCATTCTCGTCGAGACGACTGAGATGCATCAGCAGAGAACGGCGTCGAGTTGTGCCCCAATCCGAACGCCTATCGACCAGCTCGGGGCGGGCCAATGCCAGCACCAGTATCGGACTCTGAGTGCTTCTCTCCACCAACTCCTCGACGAAATCCAACAAACCCTCATCGGCCCAATGGAGGTCCTCGAACACCATGAGAACCGTCCCTTGCTCAGCGATTCTCTGGAAAAAGGTGCGAAGAGCCGCGTACAACTCGGAACGATCTCCTTGTGGCATCTCGGCTATGCCGATGAGTGCTGCCAGCCTGGGCTCGATCCATCTTTGGTCTTCTTCGTCGGGGGCGAACTCCGCAACGGTCGTCCGCAGTTTCATCCGGGCCTTGGCAGCATCTTCACCCTCGGTGATCCCGGCTCGCTGCCGGATCATCTCCCCGAGGGCCCAAAAAGTGATTCCCTCTCCATAAGCCGGCGATCGGCCGTTGTGGTAGTAGACGATCTCGGCGATACCGTCGATATACCTCAGTAGCTCCTGGGACAGCCGGGTCTTCCCGATGCCACCCTCCCCGATGATGGACACCATTCGTGCCCGCTGCTCACGACCGGTGGCATGTAGCTGGTCTTTGAGGAGTCGGAGCTCGTCGTCCCGACCGACAAATGGCCCTTCGACCAACTCACCGCCTCGCTTGGACTGAGAGAGGGCAACAACCCGGACCGCGTTGAATGCGGTAACCGACAACTCTTTGCCTTTCACCTTCTGATCGCCGACAGCGGCGAATTCGACCGTCATCCCAACGAGGTCTCGAGTGGACTCGCCTACATACACCCCACCCGGTGGAGCGATCGACTGGAGACGCGAGGCTGTGTTGACCAGGTCGCCAACCACAAGGCCGTGTTCATTCCCCCCTGATCCGACAGAGGCCTCGCCCGACATGACACCGGCTCTCGCATCCAGGCCGGGCATTCCAACGTCGCCACCGAGACCCTGCACCATGTTCACCAGTTCGAGGGCTGTGCGAGTAGCTCTCTCGGCGTCATCCTCATGGGCTGCGTCGGCTCCGAAAACGCCCATCACGGCGTCCCCGATGAACTTGTCGGTCACACCCCCGTAGCGATCGATTATCTCTCGACACCGGTCGTAGTAGTCGGTGAGCATCGAACGTAGGTCTTCGGGATCCCTCCCCTCGGAGAGCGAGGTGTACCCGACTAAATCGGCAAACACGACGGACACCAGACGCCGTTCACCCTGATCGCGAATGGAATCGGTCGTGGGACTCGCCGAGATGGACGAATCCTCGAGAGTATTGCCACAGTTGAAGCAGAACTTGTTTGAGGATTCGTTGACCGTGCCACAGTTCGAGCAAGATCGACCCAGGGCACTCCCACAATTCGAGCAGAAGGAGTGGTCGGCTGGATTCTCGGTTCCGCAAGAACTACATGTGATCATTCAGACAGGTGGAACATATTGGGAACCGGAGCCTATCGAACAGTTGATCGCCAGGTCCATCGCGTATTCCCAGGGGTGAGTGACCTACGGCAAATACTTCATTCGTCGGTGTGCGCCAGGGAACACGTCGCTGCTTCGACGAAAGCGATGGGGGTGTCCTCGCCCAACTGCTCAGCCGTCGGGACGGCAACCAGATAGGACGTATCGGGGTCGAGGCCAAAGTCCTCCGCCTCGGCAAAACTCACCTCGCCAACCGCCTTGTATCCCTCGAGATCGGCACGAAGCAGACACTCTGCTTGCTTGTCGAGCACGGATTGTTGTTCGTCACCACCGGTATCCGCGGCGGTGGCGAACTGACCGGCACGGACCTTTGAAGCCTCACGCCTGAAGAAACCAACGATCGGATTGTCCAACTCGGCATCATCATCCGATGCGCCGTCTTCGGCGATCGAAGGTGCCTCCGCTCGCTCGTCACCACCAGCGGCGGCGACAGTGGTGTCTGCTGTCTCACCGGCGTCCCGAGGTGCCGCCAGTTCTTCGGTGGCAGCGTCGTCGCCGCCCGAAAATCCATCCGTGTTGAGAACCGCGACGAGACCCACGACCAGAAAGAGGCCTGCAGCCGCGTACGACCACCGGAAATACCAGGGTGTGGCCTTCTTGGTCGCAACGGGTTGGGCTTTGAGCTGGGTCCAGATGTCCCGATGCAGAGCCGCCTTCTCACTGTCGGTCAGTGTCGACGTAGGCACGGATGCGAGGGCGTTGAGGGCGGTCTTCTGCGCCTCATACTCGGAGCGAGCCTTTCCGGACGACGCAACGAGGGCGCGGGCCTCGGTCTCGTCTTCGAGGGTTCCCTCGGCGAGAGCGGCGATCATCTCGATCTCGTGTTTACGCATGCAATCCCTTTGATGCTCTCATATCGTGTTTTGGTTCCCCAGATGGTTGGCCAGAAGACGTCTTCCTCGAAACACCCTGGACTTCATCGTTCCCACGGGCACACCCAGCGTCTGTGCAGCGTCGGGGAGAGACATCCCCTCGATGTCGGAGAGGACGATTGCCGTTCGAAACTCCGGCGGGAGCGAAGCAAGAGCTTTCTGAATCTCTGGTCGAAGCGCCGCTGCCTCGACCGTCTCATGCGCGGTTGGGTCGGCAGGGTCGAGATGTTCGGGCATTGGCTCCGCGGGGCGTCTCTTCTGCTTCCTCAGCTGGTCGAAGCAAGTGTTGACGGCGATGCGATAGACCCATGTGCCAAAGGTGGATTTTCCCTCGAATTGGTGAGCCTTTCGAAACGCGGTGAGGAAGGTCTCCTGAGTGGCGTCGAGAGCTCTCTCCCTGTTTCCCAGTATTCGGAGACACACAGAGAAGACTCGATCCTCATGGGTCCTCATGATCTCGGTGAAAGCCTCATGATCGCCGTCGGCCACCCGCGCCAGAAGTACGGCATCCTCAGTGGCTTTGGTCACGGCAGGAATCGTACTTCTGAAATCGACGCATAAAACGACCCGTCGGCGTGAAGCGGCAGCTCGGTCAGCCACACCAGCCAGAAACCACCCTCACGTGGAGGAAGGTTGACCAATGTCGCTCCGGGGGCGGCTTGAGCTCCTGCTATCCGCGTCCACTCATCGAGTTGTGGAAAGAAGACGTCGGACCAATAGATCTCGAATCGAGTACCGACACTCAATCCGATCAACTGTGTTTGGGCGGGGGTTCCTCTCAGTGTGAAGGTCACACCCACACCGGGCTTGATCCCTGCGAGGGGGTCCTGGTAGCTCTCGGTTCGCCAGAAAGTCGAGATGTCACCGTCGACGAGGTTGCTCACCGAGTCGTCGTTCTCACCACCACCCCCAAATGGGTCGAAGGTAGCGGCGTTCCCAATGGCCACCTCACCGACAGGTGATGTGGTCGTTGATAACGACTCGGAGGTCGAGACCGAGGGCTTGGTAGTTGTGACCGGGGTTGGGAGGATCGGCTCACCACCCCCGGCGACGAAACGTCCCAGGACTACGAGTCCGATGGCCACCACCACCAGGGCTATCGCTGAGATGATCAGACGCCGCGAAGCAACCCGTGGCTCGGCCACCGGCGAGCGGGGAGTGGGTGCGGCAATCAGAGCTTCCTCGAGATCCGAGGCGGTGAGGTCGCCCGATTGGCCCGAACGAAGTATGCGATCGATGCTCCTGGAGAGACCGTCGATTCGCTCAGATGGCGGCGGCCCGCCCGGCGGTGACCCTGTGACGGCCGATTCGAGTGCCGCGGCGAGCCCACGCACATCGCCGTCGGCACCGGTGCGAGGTTCTCTGCCGAACGCGCCGAGTTTCGCGGCGTGCGCCGACGAATAGGAAATAGCGGAGAGATCGATGGCCCCATGGATGGCTTCGATCTCATGAAGCGCGGCCAATGCGCCAGCTAGACCGGCGGCGTTGGGTAAGAAGTCTGGAAGCTCGATTGGATGCGACGCCTCGACTCGATCGGCCACCGTCGAACCCCCGGTCCACTCGGAGACCGAGTAGGCGCCCCCGGCCACCTCGGCCACGGCAAAGACCCGGGCGAGATGTGAGTGGGCGACCTTGGCAGCGTCACCAACCTGATCGACGAACTGTTTTCGTCTCTTCGAAGTCGATTCGGGCCCGAGACTTCGCAAGAGCACCGGTCGATCCAGGGACGTGTCTGTTGCCAGCCACTCCTCGATGTCGCCATCGCGGCCTAGCCGCATCTCGAGCTTGAACCTGTCGGGTATCGCAGCCGGCATTGCCGCTAGTTCAGCAGGACACGCGGTCAGGTCTTGTATCGGAGGATTCGAAGAGTGGTGCCGGTCGGCGTGAACCCCTCATTCGAATACAGCCGACGGGCCCGGACATTCTCCTCGCGAACGTTGAGGACCATCGTCTGGGCGGACTTCTTACGAGCCCATGAGAGG